>NZ_JBFUCB010000242.1:0-8333 GCF_056405435.1 Rhizobacter sp. P1_G5
GTCGCCGACTGTTTGACCACAACGAACGAAGTGAGTGGCGGGAGTTTCGGCGACGGGCCATGAAACCAGTCAGCGGAGGGAAGTCTTCGCCCCCCAGGGCGAAGACCGCACCGGCCGGCGAGCCACAGCCTCCCCGCACGCGCCTTCCGCGCCAATGCGCCAACAGAAAACCTACGGCAACCAGTGCCGCTGCTCRCACCCCGCATCCCCGCAGCGCTCGCAGACCCATTGCCAGCGCGGGTTCGCGCGGGCCTCGTCGAGCACCGACGGTTCCAGCAGCGCATGCCGCACCGCCAGCAGCGCGTGCGACAGCCGCGCCGGTCCGGTGCCGGCCACCACCGAATAGCCGAGCCCGCCGCGCGCCAGCGCCGCGCGCACCAGCGCGGTGACCGGCTCGCGCACCTGGGGCCCGTCGCGCTGCAGGCCGTCGGCCTGCCAGGGGATGTCGAGCGCCGTCAGCAGCGTCAGCGCGCAGCCGCGCTGGGCCTCGATCGCGCTGTCGTACAGGCTGCGGTCGCCGAACACCTGCTCGCTGTAGACCGCGATCATCAAGGCCGTGGTGTCGGCGATCACGATGTCGTGCGTCTCGGCGGCCGCGGCGATGCGGCGCGTCTGCTCCTGCGCGATGCCCGCCTGCTCGTCGACGCGCGGCGTGCGCGCATGACGGTCGCAGAATTCGCGCAGGTATTCGCCGACGAGGGCGACCGAGCGACCGTCGCGCTGCAGCGCCGCCTGCAACTCGCCGGCGAGCGTCGTCTTGCCGGTGCTCTCGGCGCCGACGATCGCAATGACGTGGCTCGCGTGGCTCACGCGGCCTGCTCCACCTTGCGCCACGCGCGCCAGCCGGCGAACGACATGCCGACGAAGATCGCGTACAGCGCGACCGTCAGCCACAGTCCCTTGTACGCGAACAGCCCGACGCTGACGGTGTTGACCACCACCCACATCGGCCAGTTCTCGACGTACTTGCGGCCGAGCAGCCACTGCCCGACCACGCTCGCGGCCGTGGGGAAGGCATCCCACCACGGAACATCGGTGTCGGTGAAACGCTTCAGGAACCAGCCGAGCGCCGGCCACAGCGCGAGGGTCGCGACGACCACGGCCAGCCGGCCGCGCGGGCCCAGCGAACGCACCCGCAGCCCACGGCCGTCGCCCTGCGTGCCGCGCAGCCATTGCCACCAGCCCCAGCCGGCGACCAGCGCGAAGAACACCTGCAGGCTCGCGTCGCCATACAGCTTGCTGTCCCAGAACAGCGCGACGTAGAGCAGCGAGCTGACGATCGCGAGCGGCCAGCCGAGCGGGTCGACGCGCATGTTGCAGACGACCATCGCGATCGCCAGCACGAAGGCGATCACCTCGACCCAGGTGACGGGCGAGCCCCACAGCGTGAAGGCCGCAGCGAACAGCGGCTGCAGCGCTAGCAGCAAAGCGTCCATCAGGAAATGGCGATCAGCGCTTGGCGGTCGACACCTGGACGTAGATCTCGTCCGGCTTGACCATGCCGAGTTCGAAGCGCGCCTTCTCCTCGACCATCTCCAGGCCTTCCTTCAGGTCGCTGACCTCGGCGACCAGGCGCTCGTTGCGCGCGCGCGCCGCGTCGTTCTCGCCCTTCTTCTGGTCGAGCTTGGCCTGCAGCTCCATCACGCGCGGCACGCCGCCCTTGCCGAACCACAGTTCGGCATGGACGAGGGCCAGCAGCGCGATGAGGCCGAGGGTGACGAGGCGCACGGGCCCGGATCAGCGCAGGTTGTAGAACGCGCCGCGGCCCGGATAGCTCGCGACATCGCCCAGGTCTTCCTCGATGCGCAGCAGCTGGTTGTACTTCGCCATGCGGTCCGAGCGGCTCAGCGAACCGGTCTTGATCTGGCCGGCATTGGTGCCGACCGCGATGTCGGCGATCGTCGAGTCTTCGGTCTCGCCCGAGCGGTGGCTGATCACCGCGGTGTAGTTGGCGCGCTTGGCCATCTCGATCGCCGCGAAGGTCTCGGTCAGTGTGCCGATCTGGTTGATCTTGATCAGGATCGAGTTCGCGATGCGCTTGTCGATGCCTTCCTTCAGGATCTTCGTGTTGGTGACGAACAGGTCGTCACCCACCAGCTGCACCTTGGTCGTCAGGCGCTCGGTGATGTGCTTCCAGCCGTCCCAGTCGCCTTCGGCCATGCCGTCTTCGATGCTGATGATCGGGTACTTGTCGACCCAGGTCGCGAGGATGTCGGTCCACTCGGGCGCGCTCAGCGTCAGGCCTTCGGCGCTCAGCACGTACTTGCCGTCCTTGTAGAACTCGCTGGCCGCGCAGTCGAGGCCGAGCGCGATCTGCTCGCCGGCCACGAAGCCGGCCTTGTCGATCGCCTGCAGGATCAGCTGGATCGCCGCCTCGTGGCTCGCGACGCTCGGGGCGAAGCCGCCTTCGTCGCCGACCGCGGTGCTCATGCCCTTGTCGTTGATGATCTTCTTCAGTGCGTGGAACACCTCGGCACCGTAGCGCATCGCCTCGCGGAAGCTCGGGGCGCCCACCGGGATGATCATCAGCTCCTGCAGGTCGAGGCTGTTGTTCGCGTGCGCGCCGCCGTTGATGACGTTCATCATCGGCACCGGCATCTGCATCGCGCCCGAGCCGCCGAAGTAGCGGTACAGCGGCAGGCCGCTCTCTTCAGCCGCGGCGCGCGCCACCGCCATCGAGACGGCCAGCGTCGCGTTCGCGCCCAGGCGGCTCTTGTTCTCGGTGCCGTCCAGGTCGATCAGCGTGCGGTCGAGGAAGGCCTGCTCCGAGGCGTCGAGGCCGAGCACGGCCTCGCTGATCTCGGTGTTCACATGCTCGACCGCCTTCAGCACGCCCTTGCCGAGGTAGCGGTTCTTGTCGCCGTCGCGCAGTTCGATCGCCTCGCGCGAGCCGGTGGAGGCGCCCGAGGGCACCGCGGCGCGGCCCATCACGCCGGATTCCAGCAGCACGTCGCATTCGACGGTCGGGTTGCCGCGGCTGTCGAGGATCTCGCGGCCGACGATGTCAACAATGGCACTCATTCAATCTTCCTTCAGGTTTTTCGACTACTGCTAGGGTGATTCTGGCGGTCAGTTGAAATCGGCTTCGAGAAAGCCGTTCTTCTTCGTGATGCGGTCGAGTTCCACCAAGGTGGACAGCAATTCCTTCATGCGCTTCAGCGGCACCGCGTTCGGGCCGTCGCTCAAGGCCTCGGCCGGGTTCGGGTGAGTCTCCATGAAGACGCCCGCCACGCCGACCGCGATGGCCGCACGCGCCAGCACCGGCACGAACTCGCGCTGGCCGCCGGAGCTCGTGCCCTGGCCGCCGGGCAGCTGCACCGAGTGGGTCGCGTCGAACACCACCGGGGCCTTCGTGTCGCGCATGATGGCCAGCGAGCGCATGTCGCTGACGAGGTTGTTGTAGCCGAAGCTCGCGCCACGCTCGCAGGCCATGAAGCTGTCTTCCGGCAGGCCTTTTTCGCGTGCGGCGGCGCGGGCCTTGTCGATGACGTTCTTCATGTCGCCGGGCGCGAGGAACTGGCCCTTCTTGATGTTGACCGGCTTGCCCGATTGCGCCACGGCGCGGATGAAATCGGTCTGGCGGCACAGGAAGGCCGGCGYCTGCAGCACGTCGACGATGGAGGCCACGTGCTCGATCTCCTCGGTGCTGTGCACGTCGGTCAGCACCGGCACGCCGATCTCGCGCTTGACCTTGGCGAGGATCTCCAGCCCACGCTCCATGCCGGGGCCGCGGAACGAGGTGCCCGACGAGCGGTTCGCCTTGTCGTAGCTCGACTTGAAGATGAACGGGATGCCGAGCGCGGCCGTCATTTCCTTCAGCTGGCCGGCGACGTCGAGCTGCAGCTGCTCGGTCTCGACGACGCAGGGGCCGGCGATCAGGAAGAAGGGCTTGTCGAGGCCGGCTTCGAATCCACAGAGCTTCATGCCGCGGCCTTCTCGGGTTGCGGCTGCTCGTTGCGCGCAGCCTGGTGCGCGAGCGCGGCCTGGATGTAGGAGCGGAACAGCGGGTGGCCTTCCCACGGCGTCGACTTGAACTCCGGGTGGAACTGCACGCCCATGAACCACGGGTGCACCGTGCGCGGCAGCTCGACGATCTCGGTCAGCTTCTCGCGCTGCGTCAGCGCCGAGATCACGAGGCCGGCCTCGCGCAGCTTGTCGAGGTAGTTGACGTTGGCCTCGTAGCGGTGGCGGTGGCGCTCGTTGACCACATCGCCGTAGATCTCGTGCGCGAGCGTGCCGGGCATCACGTCGGAGCTCTGCGCGCCCAGGCGCATCGTGCCGCCGAGGTCGGAGTTCGCGTTGCGCGTCTGGATGGAGCCGTCGGCGTCCTGCCACTCGTCGATCAGCGCGATCACCGGGTTCGGCGTCTCGGGCTCGAACTCGGTGCTGTTGGCGTTGGCAAGGCCGGCCTTGTGGCGCGCGATCTCGATCGTGGCGACCTGCATGCCCAGGCAGATGCCGAGGTAGGGCAGCTTGTGTTCGCGGGCGAACTGGGCGGTGAGGATCTTGCCCTCGACGCCGCGCTTGCCGAAGCCGCCGGGCACCAGGATCGCGTCATAGCGCGCGAGCTGGTTCACGTTGTCGGTGGTCAGCGTCTCGGAATCAACGTACTCGATGTTGACGCGGGCATGGTTGTGGATGCCGGCGTGGCGCAGCGCCTCGTTCAGCGACTTGTACGAGTCGGACAGGTCGGTGTACTTGCCGCACATCGCGATGGTGACCTCGCGCTTCGGGTGCTCGACCTCGTCGACCAGCGCATCCCAGCGCTTCAGGTTGGCCGGCGGGGTGTTGATGCGCAGCTTGTCGCAGATCAGGCCGTCGAGGCCCTGCTCRTGCAGCATGCGSGGCACYTTGTAGATGGTGTCGGCATCCCACACCGAGATCACGCCCCATTCGGGCACGTTGGTGAAGAGCGAGATCTTCTCGCGCTCTTCGTCGGGGATGCGGCGGTCGGCGCGGCACAGCAGCGCATCGGCCTGGATGCCGATCTCGCGCAGCTTCTGCACGGTGTGCTGGGTCGGCTTGGTCTTCAGCTCGCCGGCGGCGGCGATCCACGGCACGTAGGTGAGGTGCACGAAGGCGGTGTTGTTCTGCCCCATGCGCAGGCTCATCTGACGCGCCGCTTCGAGGAAGGGCAGCGATTCGATGTCGCCGACGGTGCCGCCGACCTCGACGATCGCGACGTCGACCGCCTGCTCGGTGCCGAAGGCGGCGCCGCGCTTGATGAATTCCTGGATCTCGTTGGTGACGTGCGGGATCACCTGCACSGTCTTGCCGAGGTAGTCGCCACGGCGCTCCTTCTCGAGCACGCTCTTGTAGATCTGGCCGGTGGTGAAGTTGTTGGCCTTCTTCATCCGCGTCGTGATGAAGCGCTCGTAGTGGCCGAGGTCCAGGTCGGTCTCGGCGCCGTCGTCGGTGACGAACACCTCGCCGTGCTGGAAGGGAGACATGGTGCCCGGATCGACGTTGAGGTACGGATCCAGCTTGATGAGGGTGACCTTGAGGCCGCGCGATTCGAGAATCGCTGCAAGTGATGCAGCCGCGATGCCCTTGCCCAGCGAGGACACCACACCGCCGGTGACAAAGACGAACTTGGTCATTGCAGGGTCAGCAGGCGCCTTGTCGACGAATGCCGTGGTGGTAAAGCGCGATTATAGGCGCGTGAACTCCCCCAGCCAGCGCAGCACCTCGGCGGCCGCTTGCCCCGGCTGCTCGAAGGGGAACAGGTGCGAGCCCTCGATCCACGAGATGCGCCCCTGCGTGAAGCGCTCGGTGGCCTTCATGCCGACCTGGCGCACCTCGGTCGACTGCGTGCCGCCGATGAAGGCCATCGGGCAGCCGGGCGGGCGGCGCACCAGCAGGCGCGGGATGTGGTGCGGCAGCGTGTAGTAGATCTGCGTCTCGATCTCGCGCCGGAAGCTCAGCGAATGCCCGTGGCCGGACGGCTCGATGCCGGCGTCGATGTAGTCGCGCAGCACGCCGGGCGCCCAGCGCGCGAAGGCCGGCTTGGCCGCGAAGTGCGCGAACGCCGCCTCGGCGCTCGGCCAGTGCTGGCGGCGGCGCTTCGAGACGTGGCCGGGCGAGAAGCGCTCGCCGATGCCGGTCGCCTTGGCCACCTGCAGCGTGCGGGCGAGCAGCCCGCCGATCAGCGGCGAATCCATCAGCACCACGCCGCGCGCCAGGTCGGGCCGCTTCGACGCGGCCAGCACGCTCAGGAAGCCGCCGAGCGAATGTCCGACCAGCCAGACCGGCCCGGCGGCGGCGTGCTGCTCGATGAAGGCGATCAGCTGGTTGCGCAGCAGCGGCCAGTTGTTGGTGACGCGGTAGTGCTCGTCGTGGCCGAGCTTCTCGATCGCATGCACCTCGTGGCCGGCGGCGCGCCACGCGTCGAACAGCTGCCGGTAGGTGCCGGCGGGGAAGCTGTTCGCATGCGAGAAGACGATGCAGCCCGGGGCGGCAGTCACGCGGCTCCCATCAGATGATCTTCTCTCCGGGGTGCGTGATCTTGCGCATCGGCTCGTAGCGGTCCGACGGCACGCACAGTGGGTGCTCGGCGGCGCTGCCGTCCCACTGCGGGTCGTCGATCGATTCGAACACCTGGCGCAAGCGCTGGCCCCAGGTGCTGCGGATCATCGCGAAGTACGGGTTGCGCTCGTCGATGCAGACCATCTGCTGCGACTGGAAGGTGCCGGCCTCGTAGACCAGCAGGTCCAGCGGCAGGCCGACCGACAGGTTGGATTTCAGCGTCGAATCCATCGACACCAGCGCGCACTTGGCGGCCTCGTCGAGCGCGGTGTGCGGCGTGATCATGCGGTCGAGCACCGGCTTGCCGTACTTCGATTCGCCGACCTGGAAGTAGCAGGTCTCGCGCGTCGCCTCGATGAAGTTGCCGGCCGAGTACACCAGGAAGAGCCGCATCGCCTCGCCCTTGATCTGGCCGCCGAGGATCATCGAGGCGTTGAAGTCGACGCCGGCCTGCTTCAGCGACGGGCCGTCCTGGTCGTAGACGCGGCGCACCGCGCTGCCGAGCACGCGGGCGGCGTCGAACATGCTGGTGGCGTTCCAGATGGTGATCGGCTCGTCGTCGCCGTTGTCGAGCTTCTCGACCTGCAGGATCTCGCGCACCGACTGCGAGATCGACAGGTTGCCCGCCGACAGCAGCACCATGAAGCGGTCGCCGGTCTTCTCGTAGACCATCATCTTGCGGTAGGTGCTGATCTGGTCCAGGCCCGCGTTGGTGCGCGAGTCGGACAGGAAGACGAGGCCGGCATCGAGCTTGATGCCCACACAGTAGGTCATGACGGGGTGTCCTGCAGGTTCTTCAGGCGGTAGAGCGCGTCGAGCGCCTCCTTCGGCGACAGCATATCGGGGTTGATGCCGGCCAGCGCCCGCTCGATGGGCGAGACCGGCTTCTCGGCCTCCGGCGCGGGCGCCGCGAACAGGTCGATCTGCGCGCTGCCGGCGTGCTGCTGGGCTTCGAGCGCCTCCAGCGTCGCGCGCGCCTGGCGCACCAGCGTGCCGGGCATGCCGGCCAGCCGTGCGACCTGCACGCCGTAGCTGCGGCTGGCCGGGCCGGCCTGGATGTCGTGCAGGAAGACGATGTCGTCGCCGCTCTCGGCCGCCGACACGTGCACGTTGAGCGCCCGCTCGTGCTTGACCGGGAACTCGGTCAGCTCGAAATAGTGCGTCGCGAACAGCGTGAAGCTCTTGTTGCGCTCGTGCAGGTGGCTTGCGATGGCGCCGGCCAGCGCCAGGCCGTCGAAGGTGGACGTGCCGCGGCCGATCTCGTCCATCAGCACCAGCGAGTGATCCCCGGCGCTGTGGATGATCGCGGCCGCCTCGGTCATCTCGAGCATGAAGGTCGATTGCGCATTGGCCAGGTCGTCGGCCGCGCCGATGCGGGTGTGGATCGCGTCGATCGGCCCGAGCCGGCAGGCATCGGCCGGCACGAACGAGCCGATCGCCGCCAGCAGAACGATCAGCGCCACTTGGCGCATGAAGGTGCTCTTGCCGCCCATGTTCGGGCCGGTGATCACGAGCATCTTGCGGGCTGCGTCGAGCCGGCAGTCGTTGGCCATGAAGTTGCCGCCGCCGGTCTCGGCCAGGCGGGCCTCGACCACCGGGTGGCGGCCGGCGGTGATGTCGATGCAGGGCTCGCGCACGAACTGCGGGCGCGTCCAGCCGAGTGTGTCGGCGCGCTCGGCCAGCGCTGCCAGTGCGTCGAGGCTGGCCAGTGCGCGCGCCAGGCCCGACAGCGCCTCCAGGTGCGCCTGCAGCTGGTCGATCAGCTGCTCGTAGAGCTGCTTCTCGCGCGCGAGCGAGCGCTCCTGTGC
>NZ_JBFUCB010000243.1:0-8315 GCF_056405435.1 Rhizobacter sp. P1_G5
GTCCCCTACCTTAGGGATCAGGGAGCGCGCACCGAGGCACACGATGCGAAGCGAYGGCCGCCGATGCGAAATGCCCCTGGAATGCCCCTGCCCGCCACACGGCGACACCTGGGCCGGCAGGCCGCTCCCTATGATCGATCGCATGAGCACATTGAACGAACTCGCCGGGCACCCGGCCCCCGCCTCGGTGCTGGTCGATGTCGGCCGGCTGCTCGCCGCCTACGCCGACGACCGGCCCGACCCCTCGGTGCCGGCGCAGCGCGTCGCGTTCGGCACCTCCGGCCACCGCGGCTCGTCGCTCGACCGCTCGTTCAACGAATGGCATGTGCTCGCGATCGCGCAAGGCATCTGCGACCACCGGCGCCAGGCCGGCATCGACGGGCCGCTGTTCCTCGGCGTCGACACGCATGCGCTGTCGGCACCGGCCGCGGCGACGGCGCTCGAGGTGCTGGCGGCCAACGGCGTGACGGTGATGCTGGCCGAGCGCGACGAGTTCACGCCGACGCCGGCGGTGTCGCATGCGATCCTGGTGCACAACCGCGGGCGCGCCAGCTCAGGCCAGGGCCTGGCCGACGGCATCGTGATGACGCCCTCGCACAACCCGCCGCGCGACGGCGGCTTCAAGTACAACCCCTCGCATGGCGGCCCGGCCGACGAGAAGGTGACCGGCTGGATCCAGGCCGCGGCGAACCGCCACCTCGAAACCGCGCTGAAGGATGTGAAGCGCCTGCCGGCCGGACGCGCACTGCGCGCCGACACCACGCGCCGCCACGACTACCTGCAGCACTACGTCGGCGAACTGGGCCAGGTGGTCGACCTCGACGCGGTGCGTGCGGCCGGCGTGCGCATGGGCGTCGATCCGCTCGGCGGCGCCGGCGTGCATTACTGGCGCGCGATCGCCGAGCACTACCGCCTCGACCTGACCGTGGTCAGCGAAGAGGTCGATCCGACCTTCCGCTTCATGTCGCTCGACTGGGACGGCCAGATCCGCATGGACCCGTCGTCGCCGTACGCGATGCAACGCCTGGTCGCACTGAAGAGCCGCTTCGACATCGCGTTCTCGTGCGACACCGACCACGACCGCCACGGCATCGTCACGCCGGGCGCCGGCCTGCTGCCGCCGAACGACTACCTGTCGCTGATGATCGAGCACCTGTTCCGGCACCGGCCGGCCTGGGGCCGCGAGACCAGCATCGCGAAGACCGTCGTCACGACGCAACTGATCGAGCGCATCGCCGCGCGCCTCGGCCGTCCGCTGTTCGATGCGCCGGTCGGCTTCAAGTGGTTCGCCGACGGGCTGCTGAAGGGCAGCCTCGGCTTTGCCGGCGAAGAAAGCGCCGGCGCGAGCTTCCTGCGCCGCGACGGCAGCGCCTGGAGCACCGACAAGGACGGCATCGCCGCCGCGCTGCTGTCGGCCGAGATCACCGCGACGCAGGGCCGCGACCTCGGCGCCGTCTACGACGAGCTGGCCGGCGCGCTCGGGCGGCCGGTCGCGGGCCGCATCTCGGCGGCCGCGACGGTGGCACAGAAGCGCAAGCTCGGCGCGCTGTCGCCGCAGCAGATCCGCTCGACCGAGCTGGCCGGCGACCCGGTGGTGCAGGTGCTGAGCCAGGCGCCGGGCAACGGCGCGGCGATCGGCGGCATCAAGGTGGTCACCGCGAACGGCTGGTTCGCGGCACGGCCGTCGGGCACCGAGGACATCTACAAGATCTACGCCGAGAGCTTCCGCGATGCGGCGCACCTGCAGCGCTTGCTCGACGAGGCACAGCGGGTGGTGGACGCGGCGCTGGCCGCTTGATCCGGCTCAGCCGCGCGGCTTGCCGTGCCAGAACGGCTCGGCCCGGCCGGCACGCTTCAGGGCCTTGTGGGCCGCCCGGGCCGAACGGGCCTGTTGCGCGGCCAGCCAGCCGACGGCGAACCAGGCTTCGGGTTCGGCGGCGGCCCGCTCGCGATAGGCCTTGAGCGCGACCGCCAGGTCGTTGTGGCTTCCCAGCGCGTCCTGCGCAGGCGCCAGCGCGTCGAAGAAGCGCGCGACCGGCTTGTCACGGTACAGCGGCGCGATGAACTCGGCGAGGTAGCGCAGCCGCTTCAGCTCCTTGCGCACCGCGTGCTGGTCGTCGGCCGGCGCATCGGCGAAGCCGCGTGAATGCCCGACCAGGCGGCGCAACAACGCGTCGAGGCGCTCGCCGATGGCCGCGACGGCCGGACCTTCATGCGCACCACCGCGCACCGCCGACGCTTCCATCGCATAGGCCTGCACGGCCAGCAGCACCTGCTGCACCTGCGGGTGCTGCACCCGTGCCTCGATCGGCTCGGCGCCCGCCGGCAGCCGGGGCCGCGTCAGCGGCGGCGCGCCCGCGGCGACCAGCGCATCGGCGGTCTCGTCCTCCAGGATCTGCTGGTCGCGGTCGACGCCGAGCACGCGGAAGAGTTCGGCCACCGGCGCCTCCCAGCCAAGGTCGAGCCCGCAGTCGAGCGGCGCCAACTCGCGCAGCACGACGCGCAGCCGCCGCAGGCCGATGCGCAGCTGGTGCACATGCTCCGGCTGGCGGCTGCCGGAGGCGACGGCGCTGGCGTTGCGCAGCACCTGGGCCAGGCAGGAACCTGTGGCAGCACGGGCGAGGCCGGGACCATCGGCATCCRCGGCCAGCTGCGGCGGCCTGGCGCGCGCCGCCGCCGGGTGACTCTGCCCGCGCGACAGCAAGCTGCCGCGCTCGGCCTTCGAGACGATGTCGAGCCACAGGCCGTGCTCGGCGACCCAGTCGGAGGCCAGCGCGAACAGGCCTTGCAGCGGCCCGGCCTTCCATTCGAACTCGATCTCGCGCAGCGGGTGCACGGCGGCACCCGCGACGACCTGCCCCACATCGAGCGCCGCCTCGATCTCGGCACCATCGGGCAGCGTGAAGACACGCACGACGCGGTCGACCTCGGTGCGGAACACCTCCTGCAAGGCCAYGCCGCCCAGCGCGTCGAGAAGCCGCCGGTGCGCCGGCGAGCCGCGGTGGCGGTCGATGTTGATGGCCGGTGCGCCGCTGCGCACGGCATCGGCCGGCAGTTCCGCGTTGTGCTCGAGCCGCGCCACGCCGTGCGCGCCACTCGCCTTCAGCGTCTGCACCCAGCGCGTGCCTTCGAGCCGCAGGCGCAAGGCGATCTCATCGCGCGCCAGCCGGCCGTCGGCGGTGTCGAAGTAGTGCGCCTGCATCCGCACGGCCTCGGTGCGGCCCTGCAGGAAGCGCTGTCGCAGATGCGTGAATCGGGTCTCGGGGATCTGGAACTTCAGCTCGATCTCATGCATGGGGAATCAGGATCAAGGATCAGGGTTTGGCTCGGGTCAGGCGTGCGCGCCAGCGGTCCCAACCAGTGTGCCAGCGCGCGCGCAGCGTCGGCAGATCGTCGCCCGGCGAATCGGTGTCGGACGAGGCGACCTCGTCGCCCCGGTCTTGCGCCGCGCGCCGCACGAACTGCGGGTCCATCATCAATGCGCCGATCGACATCAGGCCGAGTCGTTCGCGAAGACGTCTTGTCTCCATGATCTGCGCTCCATTCACCGGACCTCGGGCCGCTCCGGTATGGCGCCGCGTCAAGGTCTGGTATAAACGGTATATATCGTATAAACCATTGAAGTCAAGCCGATGACCACATCAACGACCGCCCGCAAGACCCCCTCCAAAACCTCCACCAAGACCGCTGCCGCCCCGGCAAAGAAGACTCCCGTCGCCGCCAAGAAGGTTGCGGCGAAGAAAGTCGCAGCCAAGACGGCTGTCGTCGCGAAGCCCGCACCGGCCCCCGTCGCCGAGAAGCCCAAGCACAAGCTGGTGCGCGACAGCTTCACGATCCCGAAGTCGGAGTACCAGCTGCTCGAGGCGCTGAAGCTGCGCGCGACCGCGCTGAAGCGCCCGACCAAGAAGAGCGAGCTGCTGCGCGCCGGCATCGCGACGCTGAACGGGCTGGCCGACAAGGCGCTGCTGGCCGCGCTGAACAGCGTGCCCAGCCTGAAGACCGGCCGCCCGAAGGCGGACGGCGACGCGGCCAAGGACTGAGCCTCAGGTCGTCAGCTCGCCCCACGCCGTCGCGACGCGGCGAAAGCGGCCCTGATCGTCGAGCGCCTGCGCATCGACGAGCTCGGCCGTACCTTCCATCACGACGCCATGGAAATCGTGCTCGATCACCGATCGCGGCGCCTTGAACGAGGCCGGGAGTTGCCCGCCCACGTCAGCGTCGAACAGCGAAAACCCATAGACAGTGACCAGCTTGTCGACTTCCATCTCGGCTCCTTGTGCAGGGGTTGCAGGTGGTACAGGGTGGTGCGGCGAGGTTGCTGCGATGCAGCAGCAAAAATTATAGAAACCCAGCCACCCGCGCCAGAAGCCCATCCACGCTGTCGGGTCGGGATTGGCTTGTGCTGCGTCAAGGATTGGCTCAGGGATTCACATCCGCCCCGAGCGGGCAGGTGCCGCCGCCCGCCGGCGCGTTGACCCGGACCACGCGCGGCTTGCCGAGCGCGGGCGCCGCGGGGTCGTAGGCCGCGTTCGGCGCCTTCCAGCCCGCCAGGTAGGCCGTCAGCGCATCGATGTCCTGTGCGCCGCCCAGCAGGCTCGTGCCCTGCCGGAAGGTCGAAAAGCCGTCGCCGCCGGTCGCCATGAAGTTGTTGATCGTCACGCGCCAGGTCTTCTGCGGGTTCACCACCACGCCGGCCGCATCGACCAGCGTCTCGGTGCCGGCCGCCGTCGTCAACGCCACGCCGCTCACCCGCGCATTGCAGGCCGCGCTGCCATCCCAGGTGTAGCGCAGGCCGGCGCTCGGCACCATCAGCCGGGTCGCGGTCGCAAGCTGGCCGCGGCAACCGGCGAACTGCTGCTCGAGCACGTCCTTCACGTTCTGCGTGGTCAGCGTCAGCGTCACCAGGCTGTTGCCGAACGGCTGCACCGTGAAGGCCTCGCCGTAGGTGATGTTGCCGTCGCCCTCGCCGGCCGCGCTCGACCTGAAGTTGAAGCCCGGGCTGCGCACGCCGCCACGGTTCATCAACGCGAACTGCGCGCCACCGAAGGGCGGCGCCGCGGTGGCCACGAGCTGCGCATCGGCGATCAGTTCGCCGGCCGGCATGTTGCAGGCCGCGTCGCCGGTGACCGGCAGCGCCTGCGTGATGCTGCCGATCACCTGGTTCGCGATCGGTGCGACCAGCGCGTCGTAGGCGGCGACCAGCGCCGCCACCGCCGCGTTCGGCGTGGTGGCAGGGTCGCTGCGGTCGACGACGCGGTTGGTCGCGCTGACCGACATCACGTCGCCGTTCGACGGGTTGATCGCCAGGTCGATGTCGCTGACGACGCGGCCGAAGGCACCCGCCTGCGTCACCGGGATCATCCGGCCGGTCGCATTCGGCAGCTGGCAGTTGTAGGCGGTGTGGGTGTGGCCGCTGACGACCAGGTCGACCGCGTTGTCGAGCTGGCGCACCACGTCGGCGATCGCCGAGCCGGCCAGGCCGCCGGCACAGCCGTTGATGTCGTTGCTGCCGACCTGCGAGCCGCCCTGGTGCACCAGCACGACGATCGCCTCGACGCCGCGCGCGCGCAATTGCGGCACCAGCGCGTTGACGGTGTCGGCCTCGTTGCGGAACTCCAGGCCCGCGACACCGCTGGGCGTGACGATGGTCGGCGTGTCGCGCAGCGTCATGCCGATGAAGGCGACGCGCACGCCGTCGAAGGTCTTGATGCCATAGGCCGGCAGCAGGGTCTTGCCGGTGGCGGTGACGTAGACGTTGGCCGACAGCCACTTGAACGTCGCACCCTCGAACGGCACGGGCGTGCCGACCTGCGCGCCGCGGCAGCTGTTGGGGTCGGCGGCGCCGCCGGGCAGCAGCGCGCAGCCGCCGCGCTGCAGGCGCAGCAGGTCGGGCGAGCCGTGGTCGAACTCATGGTTGCCGACCGCGTTGAACTCCAGGCCGATGCGGTTCATCGCCTCGACGGTGGGCTCGTCGTGGAACAGCGCCGACACCAGCGGCGAGGCGCCGACGATGTCGCCGGCACCGACCACCGCGTTCAGCGGGTTCTGCGCCTTCAGCCGCGCGACGAAGCCGGCCAGCATGTCGGCACCGCCCGCAGGCACCAGGCCGGCGCCGCTGGACGAACTCTGCGTGACCGGGCTGAAGTTGCCCGGCGACTGCAGGTTGCCGTGGAAATCGTTGAAACCGATGAGCTTGACGTGGACGGGCGCCGTGCCCTGCGTCGGGGCGATGGGCGCGCAGGCGCACAGTGCGACAGCGGCCGCGACGGCCAGCAGGCGAACGAGGAGCATGTGGATCCTTTCGACGGGGTGTCCGGAAGTAGACATCAGATCGGCCGCGTCACCTCGGCCAGCGCGGCCGGCAATGCGGCCCGCATCGCCTCGATGAAGCGGCGCAGGCGCGCCGGATGGAATCGCGACGGCGGGTAGATCAGGTGCACCGGTAGCGCCGCCGCACGCCACTGCGGCGCGAGCTGCACCAGCCGCCCGGCCGCGATCTCGTCGGCGAGCATCCAGGTCGACATCAGCCCGATGCCGATGCCGCGCACCGTGGCACTGCGCAGCGCATAGAAGCTGTCGGTGGTGAAGCGCGGGCGAAAGCTCACGCGGTGCGCCTCGCCGGTGTCGGCATGGCTCAGCAGCACCTCGGTGCGGTAGAAATTGCGGGCACTCAGCCAGGGCAGCCCGGCCAGCTCGCGCGCATGCACCGGCATCGCGCGCCCGGCCATCAGCGACGGAGCAGCCACCACGATGCGCGGCACCTCGGACAGCTTGATCGCGACCACCGACGGGTCGGTCACCTCGCCCACCTGGATCGCGCAGTCGATGCCCTCGCCGACGAAGTCCGGCGTGCTGTCCTGCGTGCGATCCTGCGTGCTGTCGTGCAGCAGCCACTCCACCGTCACCCGCGGGTGCGCGCGCATGTAGTCGGACAGCGGCCCGACCAGCAGCTGCTGGCCGAAGGCATGCGGTGCGATCACGCGCAGCAGGCCCTCGGGTTCGTCGTCGGCACCGCGCAGTTCGGACTCGAACGCCTTCCAGCTCGCGATCAGCTCCTTCGCGCCTTCGTAGCAGCGCTCGCCGTCGGCGGTCAGCGTCATCGCGTGGGTCGAACGCTGCAGCAGCCGCAGCCCGAGCGATCGCTCCAGCGCCTGCAGCCGCCGGCTCATGGTCGGCTGGGTCGCGCCCATCTGCAGCGCCGCGGCCGACAGGCTGCCCGCCTCGACGATGCGCACGAAGGTTTCCATCAGCTCGATGCGGTCGGCCGGCGCCGTGGCGTGGGGGGTGGCATTGCTCATGCGCCGAGCGTATAGCAATTCTGCAAGCCGTCGGGCTACCCAGACACGCCCGCCCTGGAGACACTGCAGGCCTTCGTTCCAGAACTCAGGGTTTACACGAGATGTCCACCATTCATTCCACGCATGCCACACCGGTCGCCCTGACGCCGACCGGCAACGTTCCGCTGCCGATGGTGCTGCTGCTGGCGACCGGCACCGGGCTCGGCGTGGCGTCGCTGTACTACAGCCAGCCGATGCTGGGCGTGCTCGGCGCCGAGATCGGCGCAGGCCAGGCGACAAGCAGCCAGGCGATCGGCTTCGTGCCGACGATGACGCAGCTGGGCTACGCGCTCGGCATCCTGTTGCTCGCGCCGCTCGGCGACCGCTACGACCGCCGCCGCATCATCCTCGCGAAGGCCGCTGCGCTGTGCGTCGCGCTGCTGCTGGCCGGCGCGTCGCCGTCGGTGGGCGTGCTGCTGGTCGCGAGCCTCGCGATCGGGCTGGCCGCGACGATGGCGCAGGACATCGTGCCGGCCGCCGCCACGCTGGCCCCCGATGCGCACCGCGGCAAGGTGGTCGGCAGTGTGATGACGGGGCTGCTGCTCGGCATCCTGTTGTCGCGGGTGGTCAGCGGCTTCGTCGCCGAGCACTTCGGCTGGCGCACGATGTTCATCGCGGCCGCGGCCGCCATCGCGCTGCTGGGCGTCGCGCTGTGGCGCGGCCTGCCGCGGCTGAAGCCGACCACCCACCTCGCCTACCGCGCGCTGCTCGGCTCGCTGGGCAAGCTGTGGCTGAAGCACGGTGCGCTGCGCCGCGCGGCATTGGCGCAGGGGCTGCTGTCGGTCGGTTTCAGCGCGTTCTGGTCGACGCTGGCGGTGATGCTGCACGGCGAGCCGTTCCACCTCGGCAGCTCGGCGGCCGGTGCGTTCGGGCTGGCCGGCGCGGCCGGGGCGCTGGCCGCGCCGCTGGCCGGCCGCATGGCCGACCGCCGCGGGCCGGAGCTGGTGACGCGCGTCGGTGCGGGCCTGGTGCTGGTGT
>NZ_JBFUCB010000244.1:0-8222 GCF_056405435.1 Rhizobacter sp. P1_G5
GCCCTGAAGGACAGCTTCTCCGACGGGCTGTGCCGGTGGGTCGACTGGACCGACGCGATCTCGTTGTCGTCGGCGCTCGATGGCCCGCAGGACGCACCCGCCGAGGCGCCTTCCCAGCGCACGGCCGCGACCGCGGCCGACCGCGAATGCCGCCGCGTGCGCGACGCCATCACCAAGCTCGCCGTGCCGGACCCGACCACCGACGATTTCCCGCCGCACCGCCAGCGCTACCTCGGCTGGCAGCAGGCGATGGACACCCAGATCACCCCGCTGCGCCGCAAGCTGCGCGCCTCGCTGTCGGCGGCCTCGCCCGCACTCGCGCGGCTGGCCGCCGTCGATGCGGTGATGGAGAAGGTCATCGGCGCCCGCGAACGCACGCTGCTGTCGACGGTGCCGGCCTGGCTCGAACAGCACTTCGAGCGCGTGCGCAGCGCAGCCCCTGAAGACCAGCCAGACCGCTGGCGCACCCCCTTCTGCCAGGACATGCGCGAGGTGCTCCTCGCCGAACTGGACCTCCGAATGCAACCGGTCGAAGGGCTGCTCGACGCCCTTCGCGGGTCACCCCCTGACCAACCATGACCAGATTCCTCCCTCACGCCGTGTTCGCCACCGGCCTGGCCGCCCTCGGCTGGGTCGGCGCGGGCTACCTCGGCTCCCACCCGCTGGCACTCGCCATCACCGCGCTCATCGCGGCGTTCTACCTGATGGGCGCGCTCGAACTGCACCGCTTCCGGCAGGCCACCGCGGCGCTGGCCCACGCCGTCGCCGGCCTCGCCGATCCGCTGCCCGCGCTGCGTCCCTGGCTCGACAGCGTGCCCGCGTCGCTGCAGAACGCCGTGCGCCGCCGCATCGAAGGCGAGTCCGCCGGCTTCCCCGGCCCGGCCCTCGCGCCCTACCTCGCCGGCCTGCTGGTCCTGCTGGGCATGCTCGGCACCTTCGTCGGCATGGTGTTCACGCTGCGCGGCACCGGCATGGCGCTCGACACCTCGACCGACCTGCAAGCCGTCCGCGCCTCGCTGGTGGCCCCGGTGCAAGGCCTCGGCCTCGCGTTCGGCACCTCGATCGCCGGCGTTGCCACCTCGGCGGCACTCGGCCTGCTGTCGGCGCTGGCCCGCCGCGAGCGCGTGCAGGCGCTGCAGGCGCTCGACGCGAAGATCGCCACCACGCTGCGCCCCTTCTCGGTGGTGCACCAGCGCGAGGAATCGCTGAAGCTGATGCAGCGCCAGGTCGAGCAGATGCCCGCGCTGGTCGACGGCCTGCACGCCGTGATGCAGGCGATGGAGCGGCAGGCCGAGGCGACGAACGCCCGTCTGCTGGCCAGCCAGGAGCGCTTCCACGGCACGGCCGAGGCGGCCTTCATGGCGCTCGCCTCGTCGGTCGATCGCACGCTGAAGGAGAGCCTCGCCGAGAGCGCCCGCCTGGCCGGCGCAACGATCGGCCCGGCCGTCGAGGCCACGATGGCCGGTGTCGCGCGCGAGACCGCTTCGCTGCACGCGACGCTCGGCAAGTCCTGGCAATCGTCGCTCGATGGCTTTGCGCAGGCCTTCGAGCAGCGTTCGACGGCGCTGCTGGGAACGGTGGCGCAGTCGCATGCCGACCTGCAGTCGGCGTCTGCATTGCAGGAGCAGGAACGCCTGGCCGCGATGGCGGACAGCCTTGAATCGATGGCCGCTTCGCTGCGGCACGAATGGCAGCAGGCGGGCTCGCAAAGCCTCGCGCAGCAGCAGCAGGTCTGCGAGACGATGGAGCGCACCGCCCGCGACATCACGGCCCAGGCCGCATCGCAATCGAAGGCGACCACCGCCGAGATCGCGCGCCTGCTGCAAGCCGCGTCCGAAGCCCCGCGTGCCGCGGCCGAGGTGATCGTCGAGCTGCGCCAGAAGCTGTCCGACAGCATGGCGCGCGACAACACGCTGCTCGACGAGCGCGCCCGCATCCTCGGCACGCTCGGCGCCCTGCTCGACACCGTGCAGCAGGCCGCCACCGAGCAGCGCGGCGCGATCGATGCGCTGGTCGGTTCGTCGGCGGCGCTGCTCGAGCGCGTCGGCGCCCGCTTCGGCGAACAGGTCGAGGCGCAGACCGACAAGCTCGCCGCGGTGGCCGCGCAGGTCACCGGCAGCGCGGTCGAGGTCGCGAGCCTCGGCGATGCGTTCGGCCTGGCGGTCGAGCTGTTCGGCCAGTCGAACGACAAGCTGGTGAACCAGCTGCAGCGCATCGACAGCGCGCYCGGCAAGTCGCTGGCGCGCAGCGATGAGCAGCTCGCCTACTACGTGGCCCAGGCGCGCGAGGTCATCGACCTGAGCCTGCTGTCGCAGAAGCAGATCATCGAGGACCTGCAGCGGCTGTCCGGCAAGGCGGCCCATGCGTCGACTCCAGCGGCCCCGGCGGCCACGGCGGCGGTGCGCTGATGGACGAGATCGACGCGGGCCTGGAATCGACGACGCCGGTGTGGGCCGTCTTCGGCGACCTGATGGCCGGCCTGCTGGGCGCCTTCGTGCTGATCCTGCTGTGTGCGATCGGCGCGCAGCTGGAGCTGGCGAGCCGGCTCGAGAACGAGGTGAAGCAGCACCAGCTCGAAGAGCAGCGGCGCCAGGCGCTGGAGCGCGCGCTGGCCGCACCACTCGCCGCAGGCCGCGTGACGCTGGACCACGGCCGCATCGGCATCAGCGGCAGCGTGCTGTTCGCCTTCAATTCGGCCGACCTGCAGCCCGAAGGCCGGCAGCTGCTGACGAGCCTGGCCGCGCCGCTCGCCGCCTACCTGCACGCGCGTGACGAGGTGCTGATGGTCAGCGGCTTCACCGACGACCGCCAGGTGCGCGGCGGCAACCGGCAGTTCGCCGACAACTGGGAGCTGTCGGCCCAGCGCGCGCTGACGGTGACGCGCACGCTGATCGAGGAGGGCGTGCCGTCGGCATCGGTCTTCGCGGCGGCCTTCGGCGCGGAGCAGCCGGTGGCGTCGAACGCCGATGCCGACGGCCGCTCGCGCAACCGGCGCGTCGAGATGGCACCCACCCCCCGACCCTCGCGTGCCGCATCGGCACCGTCGCATGGTTGAAGCAGCGATCCAGGCGCTGCGCGAGCGCGGAGCGCCGCACGTCGATCCGGTCCGCTTCCGCCTCATCGAGTCGCTGGCCCGCCGCGCGGCGAGCCACGAGGGCGCAGCCCGGCGCGTGCTCGACGACCGGCTCGCCGTGCTGCTCTCGGCATGCGGCCAGGCGCTGGACCGGGCGGGATCGCAAGGCGAGCGCCCCGCGCCGCCCGCCGAAGCGGGCCCGGCACCGCGCGGCCCGCTGGCCGATCTCGTGGCAGGTCTGGCACGGCAGGCGCCGATCCAGCCGACGGCGCAGGCCCCCGCTGCAGCCGTCGAACTGGACACCCTGCCATTCTTCCGGCGCACCTGGTCACGCCTGAGCGCCGATCAACGCCTGGCGCAGTCGCAGGCCGCCCTGCCGGACAACGCCGGCCCGCTGAACTCGCACCACCTCGTGCATCGCTCGCTGACGCTGATGCGCGACCTGTCGCCGGGCTACTTCGACCGATTCGTGGCCCATGTCGATGCCTTGCTGAGCCTGCAACAGGGCCACAAGGGGTGATCCGTGCCGGAAGGCGCATCCCCAAGCTTGTGGATGCCGGCGTGGGTGGAACTGCGGTTGTCGCTGGTTCTGCAGCAGGGCTATAACCTTCTCATCGCAACGAGCGCACGCCACCCCGCGTGCCGCGACGCAGGGAGCCGACGTGAGCGACGAGCCGACCGCACAGGACTGGCGCCAGCCGTTTCGGCGCCTGGCCGTCGGCGCCGCGCTGGCGCTGGCCGTGGTGGCGGGCTTCCTCGCGTTCTCGCTGTGGACCAGCCACCAGCGCTACCAGTCAGCGGCGGCCGACAACCTGCAGAACCTCACGCTGAACCTGGAGCGCTACCTCTTCACGCGCTTGCAGGCGGCCGACCTGGTGCTGCAGTCGGCGGCGCAGGAGTTCCGCCGCTTGAGCGGCCAGGGCCCGGTGCGTGCCGACCAGTTCACCGAGGTGCTGATCGGCTTGCAGCAGCGCCTGCCCGAGGCGCCGGCGTTGCGCGCGGCCGATGCGGACGGCCTCGTGAAGTTCGGTGCCGGCGCCGACGCGCAGCGGGCGCTCAGCGTCGCGCAGCGCCACTTCTTCAAGCAGGCCGTCAATGTGCCGGGCCTGGTGCTCGGGCTGCCGCTCAAGTCGCGCATCACGTCGCGCTGGGTGCTGCCGATCGCACGCCAGCTGCGCGACAGCAGCGGCGCGCTGGCCGGCGTCGTGTACCTCAACATGGACCTCGACGAGCTGGGCGGCATCATGCGCTCGCTGCGGGTCGGCGAGCGCGGCGTGATCACCGTCTTCAACACCGACCGCGAGGTGCTGCTGCGCCTGCCGGAAGTCCCGCTGGTGGCCGACGAGACGCCGGCGCGCCTGAGCTCGCCGGAGACGCAGCAGGCCGTGGCGAGCGCGCAGGCGGCGGGCGGCTTCGAGACCCGCAGCACGATCGACGGGCAGATGCGCACCGTGATGTACCGGCAGCTCGGGCGCTACCCGGCCTACGTGCTGATCGGGCTCGAGCAGGGCGAGCTGATGGCCCCATGGCGGCGCGAGCTGACCATCTCCGCGGCCTTCTGGCTGTGCCTGGTGGCCGGCATCGCCGTGCTGCTGGGCACACAGTACCGGGCCGCGCGGCACCGTGCGGCGGTGCTGTGCGAACTGGAGGCGGCGCGCGCGCGGGCCGAAGCGGCCAGCCGCGCCAAGTCGATGTTCCTCGCGAACATGAGCCACGAGATCCGCACGCCGCTCAACGGCGTGCTCGGCTTCGCGCAGATCGGGTACCGCGACCTCACGTCATCGCCCGAGGTGCGCAGCCGTTTCGGGCGCATCCTCGAATCCGGCAAGCTGCTGCAGGGCATCCTGAACGACGTGCTCGACATGTCGAAGATCGAGGCCGGCAAGCTGCTGCTCGACGAGTCGCTCACGCCGCTGCGGCCGATCGCGCAGCGCGCGGTCGACCTGGTGCGCCAGGCGGCCGCCGACAAGGGTGTCGGGCTGCACCTGCTGGTCGATGAGCGCGTGCCCGCGCAGATGCGGGTCGACGGCCTGCGGCTCGGGCAGGTGTTGCTGAACCTGCTGTCGAATGCGGTGAAGTTCACCGATGCGGGCGAGGTCTCGCTGAGCCTGCAGGTGGACCATGGCGAGCTGCTGGTCGAGGTCAGCGACAGCGGCGTCGGCATGTCGGCCGAGCAGGTGGGGCGGCTGTTCGTGTCGTTCGAGCAGGCGGATCCGTCGACGACGCGGCGCTACGGCGGCACCGGGCTGGGTCTCGCGATCAGCAAGCGGCTGGTCGAGCTGATGAAGGGATCGATCCGGGTGTCGAGCCGCGCCGGTGAGGGCTCGGTGTTCTGCGTGCGCCTGCCGCTGGCGGGTGCGATGCCGGCCGGCCCGGGCTCGGCCGGGCGCGAGGCGGTGGCCGAGCGGGGCGAGGTGGGCGAGCCGGTGCGCGAGCGGCTGGCCGGCCTGCAGGTGCTGGTGGCGGAGGACAACATCGTCAACCAGATCGTGATCCAGAGCCTGCTCGAGAGCGAGGGTGCGCAGGCCGACATCGTCGGCGACGGGCACCTGGCGGTGGCGCGGGTCACGACGCCGGGCGTCCGCTACGACGTGGTGCTGCTCGACGTGATGATGCCCGGCATCGACGGCTACGAGACCGCGCGGCGCATCCACGCGCTGTACCCGCAGCTGCCGATCATCGGCCAGACGGCGCATGCGCTGCCCGAGGAGCACGCGCACTGCATCGCCTCCGGCATGGTCGACCGCGTGACCAAGCCGATCGATGCGGACGAGCTGGTGCGGGTGGTGCTGCGGCATTGCGGCAGCCGGGTGACCTGAGCGCCGCAGGCCCGCCGAGGTGGCTCAGGTAGACGCGGCCCTGGTTGGGCGCGAACAGCACGCGGTGCGCCTTCAGGAAGGCATCGGTCGAATCCTTCCGGTGCGGGTGTGGCCGGCATGCTCGCCATCTGTCGTGCTGCCGGGCCATCTGTTCGCGCGATGGTAGCGGTGGTTGCCGGTGTCGCAGCCTCTAGAGTCGTGCGATCGTGCGCACCATTTCTTCTTTCCCTTGATCGACCGTTTCCAAGGCATGGAAGTCTTCACCCGCGTGGTGGAGCTGGGCAGCTTCTCGCGTGCCGGCCTGGCGCTGCGGATGCCGAAGGCGCGCGTGAGCGTCGTGATCCAGGCGCTGGAGGCGCACCTCGGCGTGCGCCTGCTCCACCGCACGACGCGGCGCCTCAGCCTGACCGACGAAGGCGCGCTGTACCACCAGCGCGCGCTCGCGATGCTCGGGCAGATGCGCGAACTCGAGGACGCGCTGCACGATCCGGCGGGCGCGCCGTGCGGGCGGCTGCGTGTCGACGTGCCGGCGGCGTTCGGGCGCCAGGTCGTCGCGCCGGCGCTGCCGGATTTCTTCCGCCGCTATCCCGAGGTGGTCGTCGAGCTCGGCAGCTCCGATCGCCCGGTCGACCTGCTGGCCGAGGGCTACGACTTCGTCGTGCGCGGCGGCGAGGTGCACGACGAGCGGCTGGTGGTCTGCCCGCTCGGCCGCCTGCCGGTCGTCACCTGTGCCGCGCCCGCCTACCTCGATGCCCACGGCACGCCGCACGGGCTCGACGATCTCGCGCAGCACCGCTTCGTCAACTTCTACTCGCCGCGCGACGGCCACCTGTTCCCGTTCGACTTCCACCGCGGCGGCGAGCACCAGCAGCTGCACGGCGCGCACCGCGTGGCCTGCAACGATGCCGATACCTACATCGCCGCCGGCGTCGCCGGGCTGGGCCTGGTGCAGCTGCCGTGCACCCGCGCCGTCATCGACCACCTCGCGCACGGCCGCCTGGTGCCGGTGCTGGCCGACTGGAGTGCCGGCGGCCTGCCGCTCACGCTGCTGCAGGCGCGCCGGCCGTACCCGATGGCCAAGCTGCGGGCCTTCAGCGACTGGCTGGTGGCGCTGTTCCAGCGCGAGTTCGACGGCTTGCCGAGCCACCTCGACAGCGGGCTGCCGTCACCGTGGCTCGCGATCTTCGAGCGGCCCCCGTTGCGCTGAGCCGATTCAGGGCGGCAGCACCGGCAGCGGCGCGATGTCGCCACCCGGCTCGGCCGGGATGTGCGCCACGTTCAGCACCATCGAGACCATCGCGAAGTAGCCGACCAGGCCGGTCAGCTCGACGGCACCGGCCTCGCCGAAGCGTTCCACGCTGCGCGCCCAGGTCGCCTCGCTGACGCCGTGCTGCGCCAGCAGCTCGGTGCAGAAGTCGTGCACCAGCGTCTCGTCGGCATCCATCGTGTCGGGGCGGCGGCCGTCGCGCAGCGCGTCGATCGTGGCCTGCGCCGTGCCGGCCTGCAGCGCGAGCGCCACGTGCACCTTCCATTCGAACTGCTGCCGCCAATGGCGGGCCACCAGCAGCGTCGCGAACTCGCTGACGCGCGCCGGCAGCGAGGTGCCGAAGCGCAGGAAGGCGCCCAGCTTCTGCACGTGGGCGAGCAGCTCGGGGCTGCGCAGCAGCGCGATGAACGGTCCCTTGACGGCCTTGCGCGGCCCGGCGATCAGTTCATCGGCGGCGGCGCGCTGGGCCGGGGTCATGGCATGGTCGGGCAGGGGTGGAAGTCGCATGGGGGCTCGCTTCAGGGGTGGACGGGGAGGGGGCGCGCACGCGGCCGCAGCAGCACGGCCGCGCTGGCCAGCAGCGCCGCGGCGGCCGCGAGGCTGGGCCCGATGATGACCGATGACAGCGGGCCGGCCGGCACCGTCAGCGGCCCGACCAGCTGGCCGAGCGCGAAGGCCGCCGTCATCGTCGCGACGAGCCGCGCGGAGCCGTCGCCGGCCACCCGGCGCGCTTCCTGGAAACCGGCCATCGTGACGACCATGAAGGTGCCGCCGACGCAGGCGGCGCACACCAGCAGCGCGCCCAGCCCGGGCGCCAGCGCCGGTGCCGCCACGCCCACCGCCATCAGCACCAGGCCCCAGCCGAACACGCGGCGCGGGGCGACCGGCGTGAACCAGCGCATCGCCACCAGCGTCGAGACGGCGCCGGCCAGCCCGAACAATGGCCAGGCCCAGCCGAACACCTGCGGATCCGGGAACAGCTGCCGGCCGAGCGCCGGCAGGAAGGTCGCCGGGATGATGTAGCCGTAGCCGAACAGGCCGTAGCAGGCGATCAGGATCCACG
>NZ_JBFUCB010000245.1:0-8163 GCF_056405435.1 Rhizobacter sp. P1_G5
CGGCGGCCAGGCCGCGTTCGGCGATCGCCGCGACCGCGCCGGCGGCCTGGGCCTGCGCGAGGAAGTCGTGCGCATCGAAGCGCTCGCCGCGCAGCGCGACGAACAGGTCGCCCGGCTGCAGCGTGCGGGTGTCGGAATGCACGCGCGCGATCGGCAGCGCGCCGTCGCCGACCAGCGTCGAGCCGGGCAGCAGCGCGTGGGCTTGCGCGAGCGTCATCATCATGGCGCGCTCCCTTCGTCGAGCGACGAGAGTGGTGCAGGCGCGGACGGCGCCGGCTCCGGGTCGAGCACCGCCAGCATCGCCTGCGCCTCCAGCACGTCGGAGAACGGGTGCTTGACGCCGGCAATCTCCTGCTCGGCCTCGTGGCCCTTGCCGGCAATCAGCACCACGTCGCGCCCGCCGGCGTGGTGCAGCGCGTGCGCGATCGCGGCGCGCCGGTCTTCGAGCACCGTCGCGTTCAGCGAACTGGCCATGCCCTCGACGATCTCGCGCAGGATCTGCGCCGGCGCCTCGTTGCGCGGGTTGTCGCTGGTGACGACGATGCGGTCGGCCAGCCGCTCGGCGATGCCGCCCATCAGCGGGCGCTTGGTCGCATCGCGGTTGCCGCCGCAGCCGAACACCACCCACAGCAGGCCGCCGCGTTCGCGTGCGAACGGGCGCAGTGCGTACAGCGCCTTCTCCAGCGCATCCGGCGTGTGCGCATAGTCGACCACCACCACCGGCTGGGTCGGTTCGGCGTCGACGCGCTCCATGCGCCCCGGCACCGCGCTCAGCTCGGGCACGACCGCGACGATGTCGGCCAGCGCGAGGCCCAGCGCCCGCAACCCGCCGATCACCGCCAGCAGGTTCGACACGTTGTAGTCGCCGATCAGCCGGCTGTGCACGTCGACGGCCTCGTCGCCCTCGCGCAGCGTGAAGGCGAGGCCGCCGTCGGCGTAGTGGATGTCCTGCGCGCGCAGCCGGGCCACGTCGCGCGTGCTGTAGGTCCACAGGTCGAGCCCGCCGCCGGCCAGCTCGCCGACCAGCGACGCGCCCTGCTCGTCGTCGACGTTCAGCACCGCGGCGCGCAACCCCGGCCACGAGAACAGCTGGCGTTTGGCGGCCCAGTAGGCGTCCATCGTGCCGTGGTAGTCGAGGTGGTCGCGCGTGAAGTTGGTGAACAGCGCGACCTCGACATGCGTGCCGGCCAGCCGCTGCTCGACGACACCGATCGACGAGGCCTCGATCGCGCAGGCCCGGAAGCCCTCGTCGGCGAACTGCCGGAACGCGAGCTGCAGCGTCACCGGATCGGGCGTCGTGAGGCCGGTCGAGAGCACCTGCGCATCGGGCACCGCACTCGTCGGCGGCTCGCCGACGCCCAGCGTTCCGATCACGCCGCAGCGCGCGCCGAGCAGGCTCAGCGCCTGTGCCGTCCACCAGGCGGTGGAGGTCTTGCCGTTCGTGCCGGTGCTCGCGACGACGCGCAGCCGCGTGCTCGGTTCGCCGAAGAAGCCGCTCGCCAGCTCGCCGGTGGCGGCCTTCAGGTCGGGCAGCGCCGACACCGTCTGCGGATCGAGTTCGAACGCGGTGGAGCCGTCGGCCTCGACGAGGCAGGCCACCGCGCCGGCGGCCAGCGCCTGCGGCACGAACTGCCGCGCATCGACGCCATAGCCCGGCCACGCGATGAACGCATCGCCCGGCTGCACGCGGCGGCTGTCGGTGGCGAGCCCGCGCACGCCGCGCGCAAGCAGCCACGCGAGCGCCGACTCGACGCTCGCGTGATGGATGAGGGTGGGTGCCTGGCTCATCAGAAACTCTCTTCCTCGGCCTGCAGCGCGTGGGTCACGATCTGCGGCCGCACCTCGATGTCGGGGGGTTCCCCCATCGAGCGCAAGGTCTGTTGAACGACTTCACTGAACACCGGTGCGGCCACGTCGCCGCCGAAATACTTGCCGTTGCTGGGCTCGTCGACCATCACCGCGACGATGATGCGCGGCTTGCTGATCGGCGCCAGGCCGACGAACCACGAGCGGTACTTCTTCTCCGCGTAGCCCTTGCCTTCCTGCTTGTACGCGGTGCCGGACTTGCCGCCCACCGAGTAGCCCGGCACCTGCGCCTTCGGGGCGGTGCCGCCTTCGAGCGTGACCAGGTGCATCATCTCGCGCACCTGCTTCGCGACCTTCGGCGAGATCACGCGGATGCCGGCCGGCGTCGGGGTATCGACCTGCCGGTTCTTCACCAGCGACACCGGGATCAGCTCGCCATCGTGCGCGAACACCGTGTAGGCGCGTGCGATCTGGAACAGCGAGGCCGACAGCCCGTAGCCGTAGCTCATCRTCGCCTGCTCGATCGGCCGCCACGACTTGTACGGGCGCAGCCGGCCGGTCACCGCGCCGGGGAACCCGATCTGCGGCTTCTGGCCGAAGCCGACCTGCGAGTACAGCTCCCACATCTCGCGCGGCTGGAACTGCATCGCCATGCGCACCGCACCGACGTTGCTCGATTTCTGGATCGTCTGCGACACCGTCAGGTCGCCGTGCGCGTGCGAATCGGTGATCACCGAGCCGGCGAAGTTCAGGCGGCCGGGCGCCGTCTGCAGCACGGTGTCGGGCGTCACGCGGCCGGTCTCGAGCGCCCAGGCGGCGATGAACGGCTTCATCGTCGAGCCGGGCTCGAAGGTGTCGGTCAGCGCGCGGTTGCGCAGCTGCGCGCCGGAGAGGTTCTTGCGGTCGCCCGGCGCGTAGCTCGGGAAGTTCGACAGCGCCAGCACCTCGCCGGTCTGCGCGTCGAGCACGACGACGCTGCCGGCCTTGGCCTTGTTCTCGGTCACCGCATCGCGGATGCGCTGGTAGGCATAGAACTGCACCTTCGAGTCGATCGACAGCTCGATGTCGCGGCCGTCGACCGGCGCGACGCTCTCGCCGATGTCCTCGACGACGCGGCCGAGCCGGTCCTTCACGACGCGGCGCGTGCCGTTGCGGCCCTGCAGCTCCTTCTGGAACGCGAGCTCGATGCCTTCCTGGCCGTTCTCCTCGACGTTGGTGAAGCCGACGACGTGCGCCGCGGCCTCGCCCTCGGGGTACTTGCGCTTGAACTCGCGCACCTGGAACAGCCCCTTGACGCCGAGCCCGAGCGCATCCTTCGCGACCTGTTCGTCGACCTGGCGGCGCAGCCAGACGAAGTTCGGGCTGTCGTCGAGCTTGCCGGCCAGCTCGGCCGGCGTGTAGCCGAGCAGCTTCGCGAGCTGGGCGCGCTGCTTCTTGTCGGCCTCGAACTCCTTCGGGATCACCCACAGCGACGGCGCCGGCACGCTGGACGCGAGGATCATGCCGTTGCGGTCGATGATGCGGCCGCGGCTGGCCGACAGGTCAAGCGTGCGCGCGTAGCGGATCTCGCCCTGCTTCAGGAAGAAGTCGTTGCCGATGATCTGCACGTAGACGGCGCGGCCGACCAGCACGCAGAAGCCCAGCCCGACCAGGCCGACCAGGAACTTCGAGCGCCACGGCGGCGTCTTCGACGCGAGCAGCGGGCTGGTCGAGTACATGACGCTGCGCACGTTGACCGCGCCGGCGCGTGCCGGGTTCGGCCGGGCATCGCCGCCGAACTGGCGGATCTTGTCGATCCAGCTCATCTGGCGGCCCCCGAGGCGGCGGGCGCGTACGCGACGTACTGCGTGACGGCCGGCGTGGCATTGCGCATCGCGAGCTTGTCGCGCGCGACGCGTTCGACGCGCAGCGGCGTCGCCTGCGACTGCTTGTCGGCCAGCAGCCGCTCGTGCTCGATCTCGAGCTGGTGCGCCTCGCTGGTGGCGCGGTCGACCTCGGCGAAGAGGCGCCGCGCGTCGTACGACACGCGCACCAGGTAGATGCTGCTGGCGATCAGCGCGATGAGCAGCACGAGGTTGATGCGGGTCATGCCGGCACCTCGGTGCGCTCGGCGATGCGCATGATGGCCGAGCGCGAGCGCGGGTTGGCGCGCACCTCGGTCTCGGACGGCTTCACGCGGGCGATTGCCTTCAGCCGGCTCGGCCGCTCGGGGGCGAACGGGGCGCGGCGGTCGAACTCGCTCTTGCTTTCGCGGGCGATGAAGTTCTTCACGATGCGGTCTTCGAGCGAATGGAAGCTGATCACGACGAGCCTGCCGCCCGGCGCCAGCAATCCGAGGGCTGCGTTCAGCCCCTGTTCGAGTTCCTCAAGCTCGGCGTTGACGAAAATCCGAAGAGCTTGAAATGTGCGCGTTGCAGGATCCTGGCCCGGCTCGCGGGTCTTGACCGCACCAGCCACGACGTGGGAAAGCTCTGCGGTGGTGCGAACTGGATGCCCGCCCTCGCGCCGAGCAACAAGCGCCTTTGCAACCGATACAGCAAACCGTTCTTCCCCATAGTCGCGTACCACCTCTGCAATGTGGCGCTCGTCGGCGCGGGCCAGAAAATCCGCAGCGCTTTCGCCGCGGGTCGTGTCCATGCGCATGTCCAGCGGTCCGTCGAAGCGGAAGCTGAAGCCACGTTCGGGGTTGTCGATCTGCGGCGACGAGACACCCAGGTCGAGCAGCACGCCGTCGACCTGGGCGATGCCGAGTTCGGCCAGCACATCCGACATGCCGCCGAAAGGCGAGTGGTGGATGGAAAAACGCGGGTCATCGACCCGCGTTGCGCCCGACGCTGCCGCGGCGATGGCGTCCGGGTCGCGATCGATCGCCACCAGCCTTCCCCCGGGCGCGAGCCGGCCGAGCAGCAGGCGCGAATGGCCGCCGCGGCCGAAGGTGCCGTCGACGTAGATGCCGTCAGTGCGCGTGAACACGCCGTCGACGGCCTCGTCGAGGAGGACGGTCTGGTGCTGGAAGCTGTCGGTACTGCGGGTCATGGCGTCTAGCCCTGGAAGTCCCGGAGCGAATCCGGCATCTCGGACTGCAGGACCTTGGCTTCCTGTTCAGCGTAGACGAGCGGATCCCACAGTTCCAGCCGGCTGCCCATGCCCATCAGCAGCACGTCCTTGGTCAGGCGGGCGGCGGCACGCAGCTCGGGGGAGATCAGCACGCGGGACGAGGCGTCGATCTCGACGTCCATCGCGCTGCCGAGAAAGATGCGTTTCCAGCCGTCGGCCGACATCGGCAGCGCCACCAGGCGCTCGCGGAAGGCCAGCCACACCGGGCGCGGAAACACCAGCAGGCAGCCCGCCGGGTGCTTGGTCAACGTGAGCTGCGGCCCGGCATCGGCGAGCAGGACATCGCGCTGGCGGGCCGGGACGGTGATCCGCCCCTTCCCATCCAGCGTCAACGCTGAGCTGCCTTGAAAGCCAAATTCCGCCACAGAAACCCACTAAAGTGCACTTTGCACCACTCTAGCGGATGGTTCCTATAAGGTCAATGAGAGGTGTAAGAAAAAATCAATGAAATCAAGAACTTAGGACTGACTCTAAAATCTGCCAAATGAAAATGGTTGTAAAAGCAAGGACTTACAGAAGGCTGTGAAAGCTTTGGATGAAAGGGAAGCTGCGGCCGTCGAACCACGTTGCTTGTCGATGTAATGATAGATGTTGACAGAACAGGGTCTTCTGTGATGTTCTATGAGTATGCCCAAGACTGCCCGCGCCCTCCTCCAGTTGCCACCCGCCACGGCGGCCGCCATTGAAAAACTGGGCGCCGACCTGGCGGTGGCACGCCTGCGTCGCAAGGAGTCGCTGAGATCCTGGGCGCAGCGGCTGGGCATCACCGTGTCCACCCTCCAGCGGCTCGAGGCCGGCGATCCGTCCGTCGGCATCGGCATCGTGGCGACCGCGCTGTGGCTCATCCAGCGCGACGGCGAACTGAGGCAGCTGGCGGCGCCCGAACGCGACCAGGGCGCCATCGAACTGGATGTGCGCGAGGCCGTCGAGCTGGGCCGTGCCCGGGCCCAGGCGTCCGCGGAGRCACGCCTGCGCGCCACACCCAAGGGAAAGGACTGAGACATGCGCCTCGACGACCTGCACCTCTGGTACCTGGGCGACCCGCAGACGCCGCGCCACGTCGGCGCGCTGAAGCTCGTCTCCGCCGGCAAGGGCGTGTCGCTGCACTACGGGCGGGAGTGGCTGCTCGACGGATTCGCGCTCAGCGAGGATCTTCCGCTCGTCGACAACGAGTTCCTGCCACCCGGCCGCCTGGCCACGGACGGGCAGCGCGCCGTCGGCGCGGTCGACGACGCGCGGCCGGATCGGTGGGGCGAGAAGGTCATCCGCTTCGTCGACAAGCCCCAGCGGCTGTCACTGATGGAGTACCTGTACTACGCCGGCGACGACCGGTTCGGTGCGCTCGGCGTTTCCACGTCGTCGAGCGCCTACAGCCCGCGCGCCGCGGGTCCGCTGCCGCGGCTCGATGACGTGCAGCAGCTCAGCGAGGTGGTCGCCAAGATCGAAGCCTCGGAGCCCCTCAATGCGCTGGAGGCGAGGATCATTGCCGGTGGCGRCAGCCCGCTCGGCGGCGCCAAGCCGAAGGCCCTCATCGAGATCGGCGGAGAACAGTGGGTCGTCAAGTTCTTCAACAACGAGCCCGTCGACACGCCGCTCATCGAGCACGCGACGATGACGCTGGCCCTGCGCGCCGGCATCACCGTGGCCCGGACGCAGGTGATCCGCCTGGCCGACGCGAATGCGATCGCTGTTCACCGCTTCGACCGCGCTCCGGGCCGGCGCATCCACAGCATCTCGGCAGGCACCGCCATCCGCGCGGCCACCGCCTCCGGCGCCGAACCCGAGATGGGGTACCCCGAACTCGCGCGGATCCTGCGCCGCATCGGCGTCACGCAGGACGGCACGAACCAGCGCGACGCGCGCGAACTGTTCCGCCGGATGGTCTTCAACATCCTGGTGGACAACACCGACGACCACGAGAAGAACCACGCGCTGCTGGTCATGAACCCCTTCGCCCAGGGCCGCCTGACGCTGGCGCCGGCCTATGACGTCCTGCCGACGAACTCGGGGCAGGGCTACCAGGAGTTCATCTGCGGCGCCCAGGGCCGGGACTCGACGCTCGACAACGCGATGTCGCAGTGCGATGCCTTCGGCCTGCTGCCCGCGGAAGCGGCGGCCGACGTGCTCGCCGTCATCGAGGTCGTGAACACCTGGCAGCAGCACTTCGCACAGGCCGGCGTGACCGGGCGCGACATCGCCAGCCTGGCCGAGCGGCTCGATGGCGAAGCGCTGCTGAACCAGCGCAGCAGCTTCGACCCGGCCCGGTATCAGGCCGCGCCCACCCGGCGGAAAAGGCCCAGCCCGTTTTTACGTCGATGAAACTGCACCGCTGACACCCGAACCACGAGGGATGCACGCCCATGTTTTCGCATCGGCCTGGGCGGCAAGTAACCAAGCTCGGTCCCTGCTCAGGGCGAACGGGTGGTGGGCGAATGGTTCCGCTCACCCCTTGATCCCTCCGGCCGTGAGCCCCGAGATCATCCACTTCTGCGCGAGGATGAACACSACCGTGATCGGCAGCCCCGACAGGATGGCCGCGGCCGCGAAGTCGCCCCACAGGTATTTCTGGTCGTACAGGAACAGCTTGGAGCCCACCGCCAGCGTCAGCTTGGCCTCTTCATGCAGCAGGATCGACGCCACCGGGTACTCGATGATCGCGCCGATGAAGGCGAGCAGGAACACCACCATCAGGATCGGCAGCGCCATCGGCAGCAGCACCAGCCGGAAGGCCTGCCASGGCGTCGCGCCRTCGACCTTGGCCGCCTCCTCGATCTCCACCGGAATCGTGTCGTAGTAGCCCTTGATCGTCCACACGTGCAGCGCGATGCCGCCSGAGTACGCGAGCAGCAGCGAGGCRTGGCTGTCGATGCCGAAGAACGGGAACACGCTGCCGATGCGGTCGAAGATCGCGAAGATCGCCACCAGCGCGAGCACCGCCGGGAACATCTGCATCAGCATCAGCCCACCGAGCGCCATGCGCTTGCCGCGGAACTGCATGCGCGCGAAGGCATAGGCGGCGGTGGTCGACAGCGTCAGCGTGATCGCCGCGGTCAGGCTGGCCACCTTGACCGAGTTCCACAGCCACAGCAGCACCGGGAAATCCGGTTTCACGAGGCGCCCGTCGGGCGCGGTGTACGAGATGCCGAGCGCGAGCTTCCAGTGCTCGAAGCTGATGGTCTCGGGGATCAGGCTGCCGGCGGCGAAGTTGCCCGGGCGCTGCGTGATCGAAAGGATCATCAG
>NZ_JBFUCB010000246.1:0-8150 GCF_056405435.1 Rhizobacter sp. P1_G5
TGCTGGTGGCGATGCAGGCCGGCGAGGCGGCCGGCGGCGACAAGCGCGGCAAGCAGGCCGCCGCGCTGCGCCTGCACGCCGACGAAGACCACCCGCAGCTCGACCTGCGTGTCGACGACCATGCCGAGCCGCTCGCCGAGCTGCAGCGCATCTACCGCAAGAGCCTGGAACGCTACCAGCCGTTCATCGCCTGCCTGGCCGGCCGCCACGACCCGGTCGGGCTGACCGACCGCGCCGCGATCGAGGCCCGCATCGAGCGCTTCCAGGCGGCGCTGAAGGACCACGCACCATGACCGCGCTGCTCGAGGTGCGCCAGCTGCGCACGCTCTTCAAGACCGACGACGGCGAGTTCGCCGCGGTCGACGGCGTCAGCTTCGAGGTGCAGGCCGGCCGCACGCTGGCGATCGTCGGCGAATCGGGCTGTGGCAAGAGCGTGACCTCGCTGTCGATCATGGGCCTGGTGCCGTCGCCGCCGGGGCGCATCGACAGCGGCTCGATCCGCTTCGAGGGCCGCGAGCTGGTCGGTGCGCCGGCGCAGGCACTGCAGGACCTGCGCGGCAACGGCATGGCGATGATCTTCCAGGAGCCGATGTCGTCGCTGAACCCGGTCTTCACGATCGGCGAGCAGATCGTCGAGGGCCTGCTGCGCCATCGCCGCATCGGCCGCGCCGAGGCCCGMGAACAGGCGCTGGCGATGCTGCGCAAGGTGCGCATCCCGGCGCCGGAGCAGCGCTTCGACGAGCATCCGCACCAGCTTTCGGGCGGCATGCGCCAGCGCGCGATGATCGCGATGGCGCTGGCCTGCGAGCCGCGGCTCTTGATCGCCGACGAGCCGACCACCGCGCTCGACGTGACGATCCAGGCGCAGATCCTCGCGCTGATGCGCACGCTGCAGCAGGAGACCGGCACCGCCGTCATCCTGATCACGCACGACCTCGGCGTSGTGGCCRAKGTSGCCGACGAGGTGGTCGTGATGTATGCCGGGCGCATCGTCGAACGCGCGCCGGTGCAGGCGCTGTTCGAATCGCCGCAGCACCCGTACACGATCGGCCTGCTCGGCGCGGTGCCGCGCCTCGACGGCGAGCGCACGCGGCTCGCGTCGATCGACGGCCAGGTGCCGAGCCCGCTGCGCCGCCCGCCCGGCTGCAGCTTCGCCGAGCGCTGCCCGTTCGCCGAGCCGCGCTGCCGCGAAGCCGCGCCCGAGTTGTATGAGCTGGCGCCGCGCCATGAGGCGGCGTGCTGGCGGGCGCCCCTTCCATGAGTGACGCCATGAGTGACCCCGTGAACGATGTGCTGTTGAACGTCGAGGGCCTGGTCAAGCACTTCCCGGTGCGCCGCGGGCTGTTCGGCCGCGCGAAGGGCGCGGTGCGCGCGGTCGACGGCATCGACCTCGCGATCGCGCGCGGCGAAACGCTCGGCGTGGTCGGCGAATCCGGCTGCGGCAAGTCGACGCTCGGCCGGCTGGTGCTGCGGCTGATCGAGCCGAGCGCCGGCCGCGTGCGCTTCGACGGGCAGGATCTCGGCGCGCTCGATGCCGCCGCATTGCGCGCCCAGCGCCGTGCGATGCAGATCATCTTCCAGGACCCGTTCTCGTCGCTGAACCCGCGCATGACGGTCGGCCAGACGCTTACCGAGCCGCTGATGCTGCACGGCCTGCACACCGGCCGGCATCGCGAGCGCGTGGCCGAGCTGTTGCACACCGTGGGCCTGGCGCCCGAGCATGCGCAGCGCTTTCCGCACGAGTTCTCTGGCGGGCAACGCCAGCGCATCGGCATCGCGCGGGCATTGGCGGTCGAGCCGAAGCTGATCGTCTGCGACGAGGCGGTGTCGGCGCTCGATGTCTCGGTGCAGGCGCAGGTGGTGAACCTGCTGCAGGACCTGCAGCAGCGCTTCGGCATCGCCTACCTCTTCATCGCGCACGACCTGGCGGTGGTCAAGCACATCGCGACGCGCGTCGCGGTGATGTACCTCGGCCGCGTCGTCGAGCTGGCCGACAAGCGCACGCTGTTCGCGGCGCCGCGCCACCCGTACACGCAGGCGCTGCTGTCGGCGATTCCGGTGCCCGAACCTGGCCTGCAGCGCCAGCGCGTGCTGCTGGCCGGCGACGTGCCGAGCCCGGTCAACCCGCCGGGCGGCTGCCACTTCCACACGCGCTGCGTGCATGCGCGCGAGCGTTGCGCGCAACAGGCGCCTGCCCTGGAGCTGCACGACGGCCAGGCGGTCGCGTGCCACTTCTGGCGCGAGCTGCCCGCGCCTGCGCCGTTGAAGCCCGCGGCCGCCATCACGCCGGCCGGCATCCGCCTCGCGCGCCTGCAGGCCGCCTTCATTCATCCTTGATCAGTTCCTGGAGTTCACGATGACGTATCCGATGACCCGATGGATCCCCGCGCTGCTGCTGGCGTCTGCGCCGCTGCTCGCTGCAGCGCAGACGCTGCGCGTCGGCCTGGCCGAAGACCCCGACGTGCTCGACCCCTCGCTCTCGCGCAGCTTCGTCGGCCGCGTCGTGTTCAGCGCGCTGTGCGACAAGCTGTTCGATGTCGACGAGAAGCTCGCGATCCAGCCGCAGCTGGCCACCGGCTATGAGTGGTCGGCCGACAGCAGGACGCTGACGCTGAAGCTGCGCCCGGGGGTCACCTTCCACGACGGCGAGAAGTTCGACGCCGCGGCCGTCAAGTTCAACATCGAGCGCCACAAGACGCTGCCCGGCTCGAACCGCCGCGGCGAGCTGGCGCCGGTGGCCACCGTTGACGTGGTGGACCCGCTGACGGTGAAGCTGAACCTGTCGGCACCGTTCTCGCCGCTGCTCGCGCAGTTGGCCGACCGCGCCGGCATGATGGTCTCGCCGAAGGCAGCGCAGGCGGCCGGCGACAAGTTCGGCACGAAGCCGGTGTGCGCGGGGCCGTTCAGGTTCGTCGAGCGCGTCGCGCAGGACCGCATGGTGTTCGAGCGCTACCCGCAATACTGGAACAAGGACGCGATCCACTTCGACAAGATCGTCTACACGCCGATCCCCGACGCGACGGTGCGGCTGGCCAACCTGAAATCCGGCCAGCTCGATTTCATCGAGCGCGTCGCCTCCAGCGACATGGAGAAGCTGCAGTCCGACAAGAAGCTGAAGACCTCGCGCATCACCGAGATCGGCTACCAGGGCATCACGATCAACCTTGCGAAGAGCGACAAGGCGAAGCAGAACCCGCTGGGCCGCGACGCCCGCGTGCGCGAGGCGTTCGAGCTCTCGCTCGACCGCCAGGGCATCGCGCAGGTGGTGATGGACAACGAGGCGACGGTCGGCAACCAGTGGGTCGCGCCGGCCAATGCCTGGTACGCGAAGAACGTGCCGGTGCCCAAGCGCGACATCCCGCGCGCCAAGGCATTGCTGAAGGAAGCCGGCATTCCGAACCCGAGCTTCACGCTGGTGGCGCCGACCACGTCGGACGCGCAGCGCCTGGCGCTGGTGGTGCAGGCGATGACGCGCGAGGCCGGCTTCGACGTGAAGATCCAGGCCGCCGAGTTCGCGACCTCGCTGAACATGGCCGACAAGGGCGACTTCGAGGCGCTGGTGCTGGCGTGGAGCGGCCGTGCCGATCCGGACGGCAACCTGTTCAGCTTCCACGGCTGCAAGCAGCCGCTGAACTACGCCGGGTATTGCGATGCCGAGACCGATGCGCTGCTGACCCGCTCGCGCGAATTGCGCGACCCCGCCGAGCGCAAGAAGGTGTTCGAGCAGGTCGCCGCGCGCGTGCTGAAGGAGCGGCCGATCGTCTACCTGTACCACCGCAACTGGCTGTGGGCCTACAACGCGAAGCTCGGCGGCGTGCGCAACGTGCCCGACGGCCTGCTGCGCGTGAGCGGCCTGAAGCTCACGCCTTGATCCGCTGATGTTCGAGTACCTCGTCAAGCGCGTCGCGACGCTGCTGCCGACGCTGCTGTTCGTCTCGATGCTGATCTTCGGGTTGCAGCAGCTGCTGCCCGGCGACCCGGCCAAGATCCTGGCCGGCGAAGACCAGGATCCGCAAGTGGTGGCCTACCTGCGCGCCAAGCTGCACCTCGACGAGCCGCTGCCGCTGCGCTATGCCCGCTGGGTCGGCGGCGTGCTGCAGGGCGACCTCGGCGAATCGGTGCGCAACCAGCAGCCGGTGCTCGAGCTGATCCTGCAGAAGCTGCCGGTGACGGTGGAGCTCGCGCTGCTGGCGATGGCGATCGCGCTGGCAATCGGCATCCCGTCGGGCATCGTCTCGGCGGTGGGGCGCGGCACGGCCTGGGACTGGGCGGCCAACGCGTTCGCGCTGTGGGGCATCTCGACGCCGAACTTCTGGCTCGGCATCCTGATGATCCTGCTGTTCTCGGTGCAGCTCGGCTGGCTGCCGGCCTCGGGCTACGTGAGCCCGTTCGAGGACCTGGGCGCGAACCTGGCCGCGATGATCATGCCGGCCTTCGTGCTCGGCAACGCGATCGCCGCGGTGCTGATGCGCCACACGCGCAGCGCGATGCTGCAGGTGATGTCGGCCGACTACGTGCGCACCGCGCGCGCCAAGGGCCTGAGCGAGCGCACCGTGGTGCTGAAGCATGCGCTGCGCAATGCGCTGACGCCGATCATCACGCTGGGCGCGCTGGAGCTGGGCACGCTGCTGTCGGGCGCGGTGCTCACCGAGCAGGTGTTCACGATCCCCGGTTTCGGCAAGCTGGTGGTGGATGCGGTGTTCAACCGCGACTACGCAGTGGTGCAGGGCGTGGTGCTCGTCACCGCCAGCACCTACATGCTGCTCAACCTGCTGGCCGACTTGGCCTACTTTGCGGTCAACCCGCGACTGAGGCGCTGACGATGGTTGCCGTGCTTCCTGTTGTCCACACCACGACCCCCGCCCCGCGCTCCGAGGCCGGCCCGTGGCGCCGCGCCTGGCGCCGGCTGAAGCGCCGCCGTGGCGCGCTGCTCGGCCTCGCGGTCGTGCTGCTCTTCATCGCGATGGCGCTGTTCGCGCCGTGGTTCGGCCTGCAGGATCCGGTGGCCACCAGCTGGAGCGCGATCCGCAAGGCGCCGAGCGCCGAGCACTGGTTCGGCACCGACGAGATCGGCCGCGACGTGCTGTCGCGCGTGGTGTGGGGCACGCGCGCGTCGCTGCTCGCCGGGCTGGTGTCGGTGAGCATCTCGCTGCTGCTGGGCGTGCCGATCGGGCTGGCGGCGGGCTTCCTCGGTGGCTTCGCCGACGCGCTGATCTCGCGCATCACCGATGCCTTCCTGGCCTGCCCGTTCCTGATCCTGGCGATCGCGCTGGCGGCCTTCCTCGGGCCGAGCCTCTCCAACGCGATGATCGCGATCGGCGTGTCGGCCACGCCGATCTTCGTGCGGCTCGCGCGGGCGCAGGTGCTGAACGTGAAGGTCGAGGACTACATCGAGGCGGCGCGCGCGGTCGGCAACCCGCCGCTGCGCATCGCGCTGCGGCATGTGCTGCCCAACATCACGCCGCCGGTGATCGTGCAGGCGACGCTGGCGATCGCGTCGGCGGTGATCGCCGAGGCGAGCCTGTCGTTCCTCGGGCTCGGGCAACAGCCGCCGGCGCCGAGCTGGGGCAGTATGCTGAATACGGCGAAGAACTATGTCGACTCAGCACCGTGGATGGCGATCTGGCCGGGCGTGTCGATCTTCCTGCTGGTGCTGTCCTTCAACCTGCYCGGCGACGGGCTGCGCGATGCGCTGGATCCGCGGCAACGTTGAGCATTTCCCGGATTGGCTTCCGGGCTACACACCATGAACTTCGACTGGACCAACCCCTATCCCACCATCCGCAGCCCGCTGATGGCCCGCAACGTCGTCGCGACCTCGCAGGCGCTGGCTTCGCAGGCCGGGCTGCGCATGCTGCTGAAAGGCGGCAACGCGGTCGATGCGGCGATTGCCGCGGCGGCGGCGCTGACCATCGTCGAGCCGGTGTCGAACGGCCTCGGCAGCGACAACTTCGCGATCCTGTGGGACGGCAAGGAACTGCACGGCCTCAATTCGTCGGGCGTTGCGCCGACGGCGTGGAACCCTGAGTACTTCCGCCGCAAGCATGGCGACAAGATGCCGATGCGCGGCTGGGACACGGTGACCACCCCCGGCGCGGTGGCGGGCTGGGTGGCGTTGTCCGAGCGCTTCGGCAAGCTGCCGTTCGCCGACCTGCTGGAGCCGGCCATCGAGCTGGCCGAGCGCGGCCATGGGGTCGGGCGCATCGTCTCGGACAAGTGGGGCCGCCAGGTACCGGGCCTGAAAGACCAGCCCGGCTACGCCGAGGCCTTCATGCCGCGCGGGCGCGCACCGGAGCCCGGCGAGCGCTTCGTGTTCGCGGCGGCCGGTGCGACGCTGCGGCAGATTGCGCTGACGAAGGGCGAGGCCTTCTACCGCGGCGAGATTGCCGAGAAGCTGGTGGCGCATGCGAAGGCGAACGGCGGCAGCATGGCGCTGGTCGACCTCGCGAACTTCCGGCCCGAGTGGGTGACGACCATCCGCCAGGATTTCGCCGGCCACACGGTGCACGAGATCCCGCCGAACGGGCAGGGCATTGCCGCGCTGATGGCGCTGGGGATGCTGGAGCGGCTCGACCTCGCCCGGTACCCGGTCGACAGTGTCGAATCGCAGCACCTGCAGATCGAGGCGATGAAGCTCGCGTTCGCCGACACCTACCGCTGGGTCGCCGACGCGCGCTCGATGACCGAGGTGACGGCCGAGGATCTGCTGAGCGACGGCTACCTGCGCGAACGCGCGAAGCTGATCGACCCGAAGCGTGCCGGCGACCCGGCACACGGCACGCCGCCGAAGGGCGGCACCATCTACCTGAGCGCGGCCGACGAGCGCGGGATGATGATCAGCCTGATCCAGTCCAACTACATGGGCTTCGGCAGCGGCGTGGTGGTGCCGGGCACCGGCGTCAGTTTGCAGAACCGCGGTCACGGCTTCACGCTGGACGAGAAGCATCCGAACGTCGTGGCACCGGGCAAGCGGCCGTTCCACACCATCATCCCCGGCTTCCTGACGCGCGACGGCCAACCGCAGATGAGCTTCGGCGTGATGGGCGGCAACATGCAGCCGCAAGGCCACCTGCAGACGCTGGTGCGCATGCTGGTGCACCGCCAGCAGCCGCAGGCGGCCTGCGATGCGCCGCGCTGGAAGGTGGGCAGCGGGCGGGCGGTGGATTTCGAATCGACGATGGCACCGGCGCTGGTCGACGGGCTGAAGGCACTCGGCCACCGCTTCGAGCCGACGCCCGACGCGTACATGGACTACGGCAGCGGGCAGTTCATCTGGAAGCTGAGCGATGACCAGGAAGACGGCTACGTCGCGGCCAGTGATTCGCGGCGTGACGGGCAGGCGGCGGGGTACTGAGCGAGGGTCATGCGCGCCGGGGCGTGATGCGCTTCAGCATGTCGTTCACCACGATGTGCCGGATCGCGCGCAGCACCAACCCTTCCTGGGCGCGATCGGCCGCAGTGAGCTTCGGCATCGCCGCGTTCTCGGCGTCGACTTCGGCGAGCAGGGCATCGAGTTCGACGGGCAGCAGCTTCACCATCCTGTCGATCATCCGATCGCAGGCGATCACGGGCATGCCCAACGCATCGCCGGCCGCGTGAAGTGCCTTGCRGTCAACGTCGCCGAACATCGAGCACTGGTTCATCGAATACATCAGCGGCACCGACGGCCAGATCGCTCGCTCATCGGCGAGCGCCTTCACGTGATACACGCAAGTCGACAGCAGGTCGTAGTGGTCCGCCATCGCGACGCCCTCGGGGCTCACCGAGTACGACAGGTTCTTCAGGTGGTTGTCGTCGTTGCCGATCAGGACGTTGAACAGCAGCCAGTTGAACATTCGCGGTGCCGCGGCGATGCGGTTGGTGCAGGCCCCGACCGCTTCGGCCAGGGATTCGAGCGATGCGGATGATTGCTTGAACTGCCGGGACTTGTTGAGCAACTGGCAGGTGTCGATGATGTGGCTGCGCTGCGTGCGCCCCTGGGCATCGAGGTATCTGTCGAAGCGCTGGACGAGGTACACCGGCTCGGGCGTGTAGAAGCGATGCACGGCAGGGACCGGCAGGYCCACGCGGTCGGCCAGGCGCATCACGACGTACTCGTTGATGACCGAGGCCGCGTAGTCCGCGCTCGGGTGGCTGGGCTTCAGGATGTG
>NZ_JBFUCB010000247.1:0-10859 GCF_056405435.1 Rhizobacter sp. P1_G5
CAGATGGCTGAGCACCGCGGCCTGGTAGCCGCAGCCAGTGCCGATTTCAAGCACCCGCCCCAGCTTTCCGGCCGCGCCGTGGCGCAGCAGTTCCAGCATGCGGGCCACCACATTGGGTTTGGAAATGGTTTGCCCCAGGCCAATCGGCAGGCTGGTGTCTTCATAGGCCTGGTTGACCAGCGCSGTGTCGACGAAGGCATGGCGCGGCACGCGGGCCATCGCGCCGAGTACCAGTTCGTCGCGCACGCCGCCACCGCGCAGCCGGTCGACCATGCGCTGGCGCACGCCGGCCGAATCGAGGCCGAGGCCGGTCGGCACCGCGCGCTGCGTGGCGGCCGCCGCCGCCTGCTGCACMGGCCGCTGCGGCCGCAGCACCTCGCGGCCCTTGGCCGGCGGCGCGAGCCGATCGAGTTGCAGCGGAAACTTCGGTCGCTTCGGGGCTTCGCTCATGAACCCACCGCCTGCGACCACTGCCGCCACGCGGGCAGCCGGGCGTGATCGGTCAGGTCGACCTGCAGCGGCGTGATCGACACGCAGCCGTTCGCGGTGGCGTGGAAATCGGTGCCCTCGCCGGCCTCGCGCGCATCGCCGGCCGGCCCGATCCAGTAGATCGGCTCGCCGCGCGGGTTCTGCTGGCAGATCACCGGCTCGCTCGCATGCCGGCGGCCCAGCCGCGTGATGCGGCGCGGCAGCTCGATCGCATCGGGCCGGTTCGGGATGTTGACGTTGAGCAGCCACGCGCCCGGTGCCGGCGGGTTCGCGAGCACCTGCTCGACCAGCGAGCGCGCGAGCCGCGCGGCGGCATCGACCTGCGCCCAGCCCTTCTCGACCTGCGAGAACGCGATCGCCGGGATGCCGAACAGGAAGCCTTCCATCGCGGCCGCCACCGTGCCGGAATAGAGCGTGTCGTCGCCCATGTTGGCGCCGTTGTTGATGCCCGAGAGCACCAGGTCGGGCCGGCGCGGCAGCAGCCCGGTCAGCGCGACGTGGACGCAGTCGGACGGCGTGCCGTTGATGTAGCGGAAGCCGTTGGCGGCGGTGAAGGCCGACAGCGGCCGGTGCAGCGTCAGCGAGTTCGAGGTGCCGCTCGCGTTCTGCTCCGGTGCCACCACGTCGATCTCGCCGAGCCCTTCGCAGGCTTTCACCAGGGCCGCAAGGCCGGGGGCGAGGTAGCCGTCGTCGTTGGCGATCAGAATGCGCATCGGGCGATTGTAGGGATGTGGGAAGCCGTCACCTGCGCGACGCACGCCGGCGAGCAGCCTGCCTATCATCCGGCGCCACATTCAAGGAGACGACCCCATGCAAGCCTGGCTGTGCGAGAACCCCATCGGCCCCGAAGCGCTGACCTGGAAGGAACTGCCCACGCCGCAGCCCGCGGCCGGCGAGGTGCGCGTCGCGATCCGCGCCGCGAGCCTGAACTTCCCGGACCTGCTGATCGTCCAGAACAAGTACCAGATCAAGCCGCCGCTGCCCTTCGTGCCCGGTGCCGAATACGCCGGCGTGGTCGATGCGGTCGGCGAAGGCGTCAAGCACCTCAAGGTCGGCGATGCGGTCGCCGCGTTCGCCGGTACCGGTGGTTTCGCGACGCATGCCTGCGTGAACGCCGCGCTGCTGATGCCGCTGCCGCCGGGCTTTGCGTTCGAGGACGCGGCCGCCTTCCTGTGCACCTATGGCACCACGCACCATGCGCTGATGGACCGTGCGGCGCTGCAGCCGGGCGAGACCGTGCTGGTGCTCGGCGCGRCCGGCGGCGTCGGCAGCGCGGCGATCCAGATCGCGAAGGCGGCGGGCGCACGCGTGATCGCCGCCGCGTCCAGCGACGAGAAGTGCGCCTTCTGCAAGCAGCTCGGCGCCGACGAGACCATCAACTACAGCCGCGGCCAGCTGCGCGAGGAGCTGAAGGCGCTGACGCAAGGCAAGGGCCCCGACGTGGTCTACGATCCCGTAGGCGGCGACCTGGCCGAACCGGTGTTCCGCTCGATCGCCTGGCGCGGCCGCTACCTGGTGATCGGCTTCGCGCAGGGCGGCATCCCGGCGCTGCCGCTGAACCTGGCGCTGCTGAAGGGTGCGTCCATCGTCGGCGTGTTCTGGGGCGAGTTCGCGCGCCGCGAGCCGAAGAACAATGCCCGCGCGCTGGCCGAGCTGGCCGGCTGGTATGCGCAGGGCAGGATCAAGCCGGCGATCGATCGCACGCTGCCGATGAGCGCGCTGTCGGATGCGTTCACCCGCATGGGCAGCCGGCAGGTGCAGGGCAAGATCGTGCTGGTGACATGACCGCCCCTCGGCCGACGGGTACGTCGACCGATCCCCTTCACCCGAGGGGGGATCGAGCCGCGCAGAACACCGCTGGACACAGCTTGTTGCAGGGGGAGTGCGCTACGATCGCAGGTCGCGCACGCTCCCGGCACATGGCATGGCAATCAAGGTCCTGATCGTTGAAGACAACCCGGTCGCCCGCAGCTTCCTGTGCCGCGTGGTGCGCGAAAGCTTCAGCGACACGATCGCCATCACCGAAGCCGGCGACCTCGAGAGCGCGCGCCGCCACATCGGCCTGCCCGACCGGCAGAAGGTCGAGGCCGCCACCGACCCGTTCAAGCTGATCCTGGTCGACCTGGAGCTGCCCGACGGCAACGGCATGGAGTTGCTGGCCGAGCTGGCCCGCTATCCGGCCACCAAGATCGTCACCACGCTGTACTCCGACGACGACCACCTGTTCCCCGCGCTGCAATGCGGTGCCGACGGCTACCTGCTGAAGGAAGACCGCTTCGAGGTGCTGGTCGAGGAGCTGCAGAAGATCGTGCGCGGCCAGCCGCCGCTGTCACCGGCCATCGCGCGCCGGTTGCTCGGCCACTTCCGCCAGGGGCCCGGCGGCATGGGCGGGCTGTCCGAGCCGGCACCGTCGGGCTTCCAGAGCAGCCGCCCGATGCCGCTCGGCCGCGGCGCGCCGCTCGACCATGAACGCCTGACCCCGCGCGAGAGCGAGGTGCTGACCTACCTCAGCAAGGGCTTCACGATCAAGGAGATCGCGAACCTGATGGGCATCAAGTGGTTCACGGTCAACGACCACATCAAGTCGATCTACAAGAAGCTCAACGTGTCCAGCCGCGCCGAAGCGGCCGTGCTGGCCAGCAAGCAGGGTCTGGTCTAGAACCGCAGCCCGCCGGGGCTGACCTCCGCGCATGGACAACCCCGCGACGCGGCCGGCGAGCCTGCACCCCGACTCCGCACTCGATTCCGGACTGATCGACCCCGCGCTCGGCGACGACCAGCGCCTGTCGCGCTGGATGGGCTGGCGGCTGCGCCTGCTGGTGGTGGCCGCGCTGCTCGGCTGCGTGGCCCTCRCGATGACGGCCCGCTGGCTGGCCGCGCAGCCGCACCTGCCGGCCGACTGGCGCGTCGGCGCGCAAGGCGAGGTCGAGCTCGTGCACACCGACGACGCCGCGCTGAAGCCGCTCGAAGGCCGCGCACTCGTCGGCCTGCTGAACGACAACGGCCAGGTCGCGATCGTCGACGGCCTGGCGCTGCAGCGCTCGCCGCGCTGGATCATGAGCGACACGCAGCGCGAACGCCAGTTCGACCAGCACCAGCAGGTTGCCGCGGTGGTGGGCGGCAGCAGCGTGCGGGTCTTCTTCATCGGCGGACGGCAGGTGGAGCTCGCGCTGCAGCCGCGCGGGCTGCTGCGGCTGGGCTCGATGTTCTGGGTGCTGTCGGCGCTGAGCCTGACGCTGTACCTGGTCGCGATGGTGGTGCTGCTGGCCAAGCCGTCGATGCGCAACCTGCTGTATGCCGTGGCCTCGCTGTGCCAGGCCGGCAGCCTCGCCTGCATGGCCGTCGAGTCGACGCTGCAGCTCGGCCTGCCGCTCGGCTTCCTGCGCTGGGACATGCCGCTGCGCCTGGCGTTCGACCTGCTCACCGCCGCGGCACTGGTGCACGCCGCCTACCCGGCGCATCAGCAGCCGCTCGGCGGGCGGCGCATCGCGTGGCTCGGCTGGGGCAGCGCACTGCTGCTGGCGGCGCTGTGCGCCGGCGGATCGCTGCGCGGCGCGTGGTGGTGGGCGCAGGGCGGCGTCACGCTGCTGGGGCTGGCAGCGCTCGCGCTGCTGAGCTGGTGGTACCGGCGCGAGCCGCACCCGTTCGCGGTCGTGATGCGCCGCTTCGGCGTGATGGCGATCAGCACCTGGGTGCTGCTGACCATCGCCATCGCCGCCGGCCACCGGCTGCCGGCGGTGCAGCAGCAGATGGTCAACATCGGCCCGGCGATCTGGTACGTGTTCTTCGCGTCGCTGCTGCTGCTGGTGCCGTTCCTGTCGAAATCGCAGCAGGTGATGCGCGAGTTCTCGCTGCTGGCGGCGGTCAGCACGATCGCGACCTCGCTCGACCTGCTGTTCGTCGCGGTGTTCTCGCTCGGCCAGTTCGCCTCGGTGACGCTGGCGCTGTTCCTGTCGCTGGGCATCTATGCCGGGGCGCGGCAGTGGATCCTGAACCAGCTGCTCGGCAGCAGCGTGCTGACGACCGAGCGGATGTTCGAGAAGCTCTACCGCATGGCGCGCGAGGTGGAGACGCACCCCGAGCGCGCCTCCGGCATGTTGATGCAGCTGCTGCGCGAGCTGTTCGACCCGATGGAGGCGGTGGTGGTCGAGAAGACGACCCGCAGCGCCCGCGTGGCCGGCGACGGCTCGACGCTGGTGGTGCCGGTGCCGCAGCTGCCGGGCGTCGGCGACGGGCTGCCTGGCTCGGTGGTGCTGCGCTTCGCGCACCGCGGGCGCAGGCTCTTCACCTCGGAAGACGCGCGGCTGGCCGAACGCATCCTCGAGCAGCTGCGCCGCGCGATCGCGTTCGACAAGGCGGTGGAGCAAGGCCGCAGCGAAGAGCGGCTGCGCCTGGCGCAGGACCTGCACGACGACATCGGCGCGCGGCTGCTGACGCTGATGTACAAGGCGCAGTCGCCCGAGATGGAAGAGTACGTGCGGCACACGCTGCAGGACCTGAAGRCGCTGACGCGCGGGCTCGCCGCGCCGAACCACCCGCTGTCGCACGCCGCCGCCGARTGGAAGGCCGACCTGACGCAGCGGCTCACCGCGGCGCACATCGAACTCGGCTGGAACCTCACCTTCGACCGCGACATCTCGCTGACCGTCGTGCAGTGGTCGGCGCTGACGCGCGTGATGCGCGAGCTGGTGAGCAACGCGATCGCGCATGCGAAGGCGCGCCGCGTCGACATCGAGTTCCACCTGCTGCAGGACCGGCTGGAGCTGACGATCACCGACAACGGCATCGGCCACAGCCCGCAGGCCTGGGCCCACGGGCTCGGGCTGGGCGGCGTGCGCAAGCGGGTGAAGCAGCTGGGCGGCGAGGTCGAGTGGAAGGAAGCCGGCGCGGTCGGGATCCGCTGCCGGGTGACGATCAGGCAGCTGTCGGAGCGGCGCTGACACGGCCCCGCCGGGGTCGATATAATCGTTACATGAATCGTTTCATTGAAGACGACGATTCACGCACACCTGCCTCTAGGAAATCGAATTTCCACCTGAAAAGTATCGTTTCACCATGACGATCGCCGACCGCCTCGTCTCCACGCTGCGCACCTGGCAGCGGATGCCGGCCGGCCGCCTGCTGGAGCTGCTGCAGGTGAGCCGGCCGACGCTGATGCGCGCCGTGCGCGCCGCCGGGCCGGCCGTCATCGCCCGCGGCAGCGCACGCCGCACCGCCTATGCCGCACGCCGGGCACTGCGCGGCGACATGAGCCCGCTGCCGCTGTACCGCATCGACGCGCAGGGCGACGCGGCCGAAGTCGCCCACCTGCACCTCACCTACCCCGACGGTTGCGCGGTGGACTTCCTCGAGCCGTTCGAATGGCCGATGGATGCCGACATGCAGGACGGCTGGTTCGACGGCATCCCCTACCCGCTGCAGGACCTGCGGCCGCAGGGCTTCCTCGGCCGGCAGTTCGCGCGCCAGCATGCGCCGCTGCTCGGGGTCGGCGAAGACCCGGCGCGCTGGTCCGATGACGATGCGCTGTACGCCTTGTCGCTGCTGGGCGCGGACCAGAGCGGCAACTTCATCCTGGGCGAAGCGGCCTTCCGGCTGTGGCAATCGAGGCAGGATCATGAACCCGCCCTGATCGCGGACGAGCAGGTGGAGCCCGCCTATGCGCAACTCGCGCAGCGCGCGATGACGGCGGGCGACGCCGGCTCGTCGGCCGGCGGCGAGTTCCCGAAGTTCACCGCCGTGCGTCTGCTGGACGGCGTGCCGGCGCACGTCATCGTCAAGTTCTCAGGCTCCGACGATTCCGCGATCACGCAACGCTGGTCGGACCTGCTGGTGTGCGAGCACCTGGCGTCGACGATCATTCCTGCACACCTCGGGCTGGCCGCGGCGCGCTCGACGATCCACCGCGCCGGCAACCGGACCTGCCTCGAGGTCGTGCGCTTCGACCGGCATGGCCTGCTCGGGCGCTCGCCGCTGTGTTCCTGGTCGGCGCTGAGCGGTGCGATGTTCGGCCTGGCCGGCCGCCCGTGGACGGAGGCAGCGTCGCAGTTGCTCGCGCTCGGCTTCATCGATGCGCAAACGCACGACCAGATCGCGCGGCTCTGGCATTTCGGCCGTCTCACCGCCAACAGCGACATGCACGAAGGCAACCTCTCGTTCGTGCCCGGGCTGAAGCTCTCGCCGACCTACGACGTGCTGCCGATGCTGTACGCGCCGGTGCGCGGCGTGGAGCTGCCCGAGAAGAACTTCGCGCCCCCGCGCCCGCTGCCGTCGGAGCGCGAGGCCTGGCAACAGGCCGCCCAGGCGGCGATGGTGCTCTGGCAAGCGGCGGCCGACGACCCGCGCATCAGCGCGGCATTCCGGCGCATCTGCGACGACAACGGCGCGATCGTCCGGCGGCTCGCGACCCAGGCCTAGCGTCCGCAGCGCCCCCCCGGGGCCGGGCCGCGGCATGCTGTGCTAGGGTGCAGCCTCATGACCGCCGATCACCCTGCGGAGCCCTTGCAGCACAACGAAGAACGCTTTCGCCTGCTTGTCGAGAGCGTGCGGGACTACGCCATCTTCATGCTCGACCCCGAGGGCCGGGTGGTCACCTGGAATGCCGGTGCCGAGCGCTTCAAGGGCTACCGCGCGCACGAGATCATCGGCCAGCACTTCTCGCGCTTCTACCCGCCCGAGGCGCTGGCGCGCGGCCTGCCCGCGCACGAGCTCGAGGTGGCCCAGGCGACCGGGACCTTCGAGGACGAAGGCTGGCGCGTTCGCCAGGACGGCTCGCAGTTCTGGGCCAACGTCGTGATCACCGCGATGCGCGCCCCCGACGGACAGCTGCTCGGCTTCGCCAAGGTCACGCGCGACCTGACGCAGCGGCGCCATCATGAAGAAGCGCTGCGCCGCAGCGAAGAGCGGTTCCGGCTGCTGGTCGAAGGCGTGTCCGACTACGCGATCTTCATGCTCGACCCCAACGGCCGGATCGCGACCTGGAACGTCGGTGCCGAGCGCATCAAGGGCTACACCGCCGCCGACATCATCGGCCGGCACTTCTCGATCTTCTACCCGCGCGAGGCGCGGGAGAGCGGCTGGCCCGACCACGAACTGCAGGTGGCTGCCGAGAAGGGCAGCTTCGTCGACGAAGGATGGCGGGTGCGCAAGGACGGCTCGATGCTGTGGGCCAACGTCACGATCACCGCGCTGCGCCATGAAGACGGCCGGCTGCTCGGCTTCGCCAAGCTGACCCGCGACCTCACCGAGCGCCGGCAGGCCGAGGCCGCCGAGCTCGCCAGCCGCCAGCGCGACGAACTGCTGCAGGCCGAGCGCAGCGCCCGCATGGAGGCGCAGCGCGCGACGCGCATGAAGGACGAGTTCCTCGCGACGCTGTCGCACGAGCTGCGCACGCCGCTCAGCGCCATCCTCGGCTGGACGCAGGTGCTGCGCCGCGCCGGTCAGGCCGACAAGCCGGTGGACCTGGAGCGCGCCATCGACGTGATCGATCGCAATGCCCGGGCCCAGGTCAAGCTGATCGACGACCTGCTCGACCTGAGCCGGATCATGGCCGGCAAGGTCCGGCTCGATGTGCAGCCGATCGCGCTGCTGGACGTGGTGCAGGCGGCCGTCGATTCGGCGCTGCCGTCGGCCGAGGCCAAGGGCCTGCGCCACCTGCTCACCAATGCCATCAAGTTCACGCCGAAGGGCGGGCAGGTGCAGGTGACGCTGCAGCGCATCGGCCCGCGCCTCGAGCTGAGCATCAGCGACAGCGGCATCGGCATTCCGGCGAGCTACCTGCCGCACGTGTTCGACCGCTTCTCGCAGCAGGACAGCTCGACGACGCGGGCGTTCGGCGGCCTGGGCCTGGGGCTCGCGATCTGCAGGCAGCTGGTGGAGCTGCACGGCGGCTCGATCCGGGTGAGCAGCGCGGGCGAAGGCCACGGAGCGACCTTCGTGGTCGAGCTGCCGGTCTCGCAGGAGCCGCAGCAGGCCGCGGCGGCGCAGTCCGGGTCGCCGGACGGGGCCGGGGCCGTGGACCTGCCGCCGCTGCCCCGGCTCGGCGGCGTGCACGTCTTCATCGTCGACGACGAACCCGATGCGCGCGAACTGCTGCGGCGCATGTTCGAGAACCAGGGCGCCCAGGTGACCGCGTTCGCGTCGGCACAGGAGGCGCTCGCGGCCGTGCTGCCGGCCCGGCCGGACCTGATCGTCAGCGACATCGGCATGCCCGAGATGGACGGCTACCAGTTCATGCGGGCGCTGCGCGCCGACGAGAGCCGCGACGAGCGCATCCCGGCGGTGGCGCTGACCGCCTTCGCGCGCGCCGAGGACCGCAAGAAATCGCTGCTCGCCGGCTACCAGGCCCACCTGGCCAAGCCGTTCGACATGGCCGAGCTGATCCTGACGGCAGCGGGGCTGCTGGGGCGCTGAGGTGCCCGCGCCGGGGAGGAGTCACCCCGCATCGCATTCAGCCAAAGCCCCAGGTGTAGGATCCCCCGCTTCCTCCACCTGCCCTGCCCGCCATGTCCGTCTACGACCGCCTGAAAGCCCTCGGCATCGAACTGCCGTCGGTGTCCGCCCCCGCTGCCGCCTACGTGCCCTTCGTGCGCACCGGCAACCTCGTGTTCCTGTCCGGGCACATCGCCAAGCGCGACGGCAAGCCCTGGGTCGGCAAGCTCGGCCTCGACACCGACACCGCCACCGGCAAGCTCGCCGCGCGCGCGATCGCGATCGACCTGCTGGGCACGCTGCAGGCGGCCGTCGGCGGCGACCTGAACAAGGTCGAGCGCATCGTCAAGGTGATGAGCCTGGTCAACAGCACCGGCGAGTTCACCGAGCAGCACCTGGTGACCAACGGCTGCTCGGAGCTGCTGGCCGAGGTGTTCGGTGCCGACAAGGGCGCGCACGCACGCAGCGCGTTCGGCGTGGCCCAGGTGCCGATGGGCGCCTGCGTCGAGATCGAGCTGATCGCGCAGGTGGCCTGAACGATGGCCACTTTCAAGTTCGGCGCCACGCAGCGCCTGTACGCCGTCGCGCTGCTGTGCCTGGCCGCCGTCGGTATCGCGCTGTTCTCGCAGTACGTCTTCGACATGCGCCCGTGCCCGTGGTGCATCCTGCAGCGCCTGCTGTTCACGCTGATCGCGGTGCTGTGCATCGTCGCCGCGTGGCTGCGCGGCGGGCCGCGCGTCGCGCTCGGCGGCATCTCGGTGCTGCTGGCTGCCTGCGGGATCGCGGCAGCGCTGTACCAGAACCTGGTGGCCGCGAAATCGACCTCGTGCAACCTGACCTTCGCCGACAAGATCATCAGCGGCATCGGCGTCGACAAGCTGCTGCCGTCGGTGTTCCAGGTGACCGGCAGCTGCGCCGAGGCAGCGGTCTCGATCATCGGCGTGCCCTACGAGTTCTGGAGCCTCGCGGTGTTCGGCGTGGCGGGGCTGCTGGTGCTGTCGGCGCTGYGCGGGCGCTGATCACCCTGGCCGCGGGTCAATCGCCGATGGCGCCCGCGGCCATCGAGGGCTAAGCTCACAGCATCGTCCGCTACCGGAGCACGATCATGATGTGGCACTGGAACTCGTGGTGGGAGCCGCGCCAGGACAACCCCACCGCCACCGAGCCCCCGGCTTGGCACGGCCCGTGGGGCGTGGAGCAGATGGCCGCCTGGCAGGCGCGCAGCTGGGAGCACATGGTGAGCGCGAGCCGCTCGATGTGGAGCTTCTGGCTCGGTGCGATGCCGGTGCCCACCTTTCCGGCGATCGGGCAGCTGACGCCGCCGACACCGCCGCAGGAGGTGCAGCCGGAACCACCGGCCGCCGCCGAGGCGAAGGCCCCACGCAAATCACCGCCGCGCAAGCGGACTGCACACCCTGACGGGCGACACGCGCAGCAGGCGCGCCACCGGTGAGCATGCCGCCCGGCCGCTGAGCCGGGCGCGCCATCAACCTGGCATCAGCCCGCCAGCACCCGCTGCGCCTTCATCCCCGCATCCAGCACCTTCCCCTTGCGCGCCCGCTTGCCGCCATAGACGGCGAGCGACGCTCCCTTCAGGTCTTCCTCCTTCGGCTTGCCGCCGCGGCCCAGGCCGAGCACCTTCAGCGCGGCCGCGCAGGTCGCGGTGGAGACCAGCGGATCCTTCGCATCCACTTCCATCAGCGTCAGCCCGCGGCCGCCGTTGGCCTGCAGCTTCAGCTCGTCGAGCGGGAACACCAGCAGCCGGCCGCTCAAGCTCAGGCACGCCACCTGCGTGTGCGCTGCCGCCAGCGGCACCGGCGGCAGCAGCTTGTCGCCCTCGTCCAGCGTCACGAAGCTCTTGCCGCCGCGCTGCCGGCTGACCATGTCCGACACCTGCGCCAGCAGCCCGAAGCCGCCGGTGTTCGACAGCAGCAGCTTCGTGT
>NZ_JBFUCB010000248.1:0-8136 GCF_056405435.1 Rhizobacter sp. P1_G5
GTCGCGGTCTACGAGAGCCTGGAGCGCCGCGTGCAGCAGCGCACCGCCGAGCTGCAGGAGGCCAACAGCGAGCTGGAAGCCTTCACCTACTCGGTCTCGCACGACCTGCGCGCGCCGCTGCGCGCGGTGCAGGGCTACACCGAGATGCTGCTGGCCGACGCCTCGCCGCCGCTGCAGGGCCAGTCGCTGCTGTTCGGGCAGAGCATCCTGGCCTCGGCGCACCGCATGCACGCGCTGATCGAGGACATGCTCAGCCTGTCGAAGGTCACGCGCGCCCAGGTGCGCGTGCAGCCGGTGCACATCGGCGCGATGGCGCGCGACATCATGAGCACGCTGCAGACGGCGTGGCCGCAGCGCAGCGCGCAGGTCGAGCTCGACGCCACGCTGATGGCCGACGGCGACGCCGGCCTGCTGCGGCTCGCGCTGGAGAACCTGCTGTCGAACGCCTGGAAGTTCACCGGCAAGCGCGACGACGCGAAGATCTCGTTCAGCGCCGAGGCGCAGAAGGACGGCCGCCTGGTCTACTGCGTGCGCGACAACGGCGCCGGCTTCGACATGGCCTACGTGCAGCAGCTGTTCGAGCCGTTCCGCCGGCTGCACCGGGAATCGGATTTCCCCGGCACCGGCGTCGGCCTTGCGATCGTGCGCCGCGTGGTGCAGAAGCACGGCGGCGAGATCTGGGTGCACGCCGAGAAGGACAAGGGCGCGAGCTTCTTCTTCACGCTGCCCCGCGCCGGCAGGGCACGCTAGCTAGCGCATCCGCTCCTTCAGCAGCGCGCGCAGCCGCTCGCGCAGCTCGGGCGTCATCTCGCCGAGCGCGCCGCGGCGGTTCGCCGGGATGTGCGCCGCCGCGTCGCGCCCGGCATCGAACACGTAGTGCTCGAAGATCGCGGCCCAACCGCGGCGCTCCTCGGCGGGCAGCGACTTCAGGCACAGCAGCACGTGCAGCAGGGCGTCGAGCGCCGACGGCACCGGGTCGCCCGCCGCCAGCGCGCCGCGCCACCAGTAGTTCACCAGCATGTTGAAGCCCGCGAGCGACTCCACATGGTGCCACCACAGCGCCGGGATCAGGATCGCATCGCCCGGCTCGAGCTCGGCCACCTGCGCGGCGGCGATCGCCTCGCGGAAGCGCGGGAAGCGCTCGAAGTCGGGCGCCGCGAAGTTCACCAGGCTGATCGGCGTGCCGGTCGGGGCGTGGTCGAGCGGGCCGATGTACAGGTTGCCGATCTGCTCCGGCGGGAACAGCGTGAAGCGGCGCCGGCCGGCCACCACGCAGGCGATGTTGCTCGATTCGTCGAAGTGCGCCGGCGTCGTGATCGCGTTGCCGAGCCAGATGCGCGGCACGATGCTGCGCCCGAGCAGCGGCAGCGGGTTCTCGTCGACGAAGCCGGGCAGGCAGTCGGGGATCGGCGAGCTCTGCACCGCCACCGCCGGCGGGTTCGGGAAGGCGGAGTAGCGCAGCACCTGCTCGAGCACCGTCGACAGCGGCAGCTGGTTGCGCATGAAGTTGAAGCCGCTCATGTCGGCGTTGTAGAAGAGCCGCCCGTGCTGGTCGGGCGGCGTCATCACCGCCTGCACCTGGCTGCCGTTGTCGTGGTCGGCCAGGTATTGCGCGAGCGCCAGCGGCGACGCGAGGCCATGGCGCACCGCGGGCCAGTGCTTGACGAGCCCGCGCAGGATGGTCGGGCGGGCGCCAGCGATCACCTCGCGGCGCAGCGTCTCGTCGTCGAGGCCGGTGACCTCAAGGATCGGTGTGGTGGTGATCGGCTGGGACGGCATGGTTCGCCGAGGATAGCCCACGCAATGCCGCGGCGAGCTCGGCCACCACGGGCGACCAATCGCCGCGCTGCGCCTGCCGGAACAGCCGCAGCACGCCCGGATACCACGGCGAATCGCTGCGCCCGGTGAGCCAGCGCCAGTCGGTCATCTGCTGCGGCAGCAGCACCCAGCACGGCTTGCCGAGCGCACCGGCCAGGTGGGCGACCGCGGTGTCGACGCAGATCACGAGATCGAGCGCCTGCACGATGGCGGCGGTGTCGGCGAAGCTGTCGATCTCGCCGCCCAGGTGCAGCGCGACCGGCGCGCGCAGCGCCTCGTCTTCGCCAGCGCCCTTCTGCAGGCTGACGAAGTGCACGCCGGGCAACGCGGCCAGCGGCGCCAGCAGGTCGATCGACGGCAGCGATCGCTCGTCGTCGTTCTCGAACGCGGGGTTGCCCTTCCAGACCAGGCCCACGCGCAGGCCGTTCGCCGGGAGTGCCCGCTGCCATCGCGCGGCGGCCGCCGGCTCGGCGCGCAGGTAGGGTTGGGCGGCGGGGATCGCGTCCGGCCGGGTGCCGAGGTGGCGCGGCACGCTGGTCGCCGAGGTCCAGCAATCCCAGTGCGCGGGCGGCAGCAGGCCGTCGGCCGGCAGCACCTCGTCGACACCGTCCAGCGTCGCCAGCAGCGCCTGCAGCGGCGGCGGACACAGCAGCGTGACGCGCAGCGCACCGGCCTGCTTCAGCACGGTGGCGAAGCGGCTGAACTGGATCATGTCGCCGTAGCCGCCCTCCAGGCCGACCAGCACGCGGCGGCCGTCCAGCGGCTCGCCCTGCCAGCGCGGGCAGGTGACGCGCCCGGCCAGGTCGAGCTGCCAGCCGCGCCACGCGTAATGGGACCAGCCCTCGTCCCAGCGCTCGTCGCGCAGGCACAGGTAGGCGAGGTTGATGTGCGCCTTCGGGTATTGGGGGTCCAGCGACAGGCTGCGCCGGCAGCAGGCTTCGGCGTCGCCGTGCCGGCCCATCTGGGCGAGCAGCACGCCGAGGTTGGACCAGGCGGCCGGCGCCTCGGGATCGAGCTGCACGGCCGCCCAGCAGGCGGCCAGCGCCTCGTCGAAGCGTTTCAGCCGCGCCAGCAGCGCGGCGTGGTTCAGGTGGATGGTGGGTTGCTGCGGCCGCAGCGCGAGCGCGCGGCGGTAGCAGTCGTCGGCCTCGCCGAGGCGGCCGGCGGCCTCTGCCAGCCAGCCGAGGTTGGCGTGCGCCTCGCCCAGCTCAGGCTCGATCGCGATGGCCTCGCGGAAACAGGCCTCGGCACCCGCTGCGTCGTGCGCGGCGAGGTGCCGGGTTCCGTCGAAGAAGCGTTGGCTTGCAGCGGGCTGCATGCCGGCATTGGAGCGCGCCGGCCTACATGGCGATCCCCGGAGCTGCGGGGCAAGAGCCCGGCTGTTCCGGTCAATAGTGCGGCGGCAGCTCGTCGCGCAGGCTGCGGAACGGCCCGGCGTCCTGGCCGGCGGCCTGCTGGCGCAGCAGGGCGATCTGGGCTGCCATCTGCTCGATCTGCTGCTGCTGGCGCGCGAGCAGCGCGTTCAGCGAATCGAGCAGGTCCTCGCTGAAGCTGGCCTTGATCTCCAGGGCGGTGAGGCGGCGGTCGGTGTCGTGTGCGGAGTCCATGGGGGCATTGGAACTCAGCCGCGGACGCCTCGGGATCGGGCTGCACGGCCAACCAGTTCAACCCAGGTCCTCACTCTCACCCACACCCTCGTCCTCAGTCTTGCTGGCAGATACCGGTACCGGTGCCAGGGCCAGGAACAGCTCCTGCGCGACCCTGTCGGCCGACCCGGCCAGCCCCCCGGCCGCCTGCAGCGCCCGCACGTCGTTCAGCAGCACCGCCTTTACCTTCTCTCGCACCATTTGCATGTCTTCGCCGGACCTCCTGCCGTGCAACCGGCGTGCGACGCGGGCATCGAGCGCCGCGCGTACTTGGTCCGCCCAGGGGCCATCCTGCTGCAGCGTCGCCTCCTCGAGCAGCTGCGTGATCCGGTAGTGAGACATCGCCAGCGCCCCGGTCCAACCTGTCCGCTTCGACGCGCGCTCTTCGGCAAGAAACCAGGTGCCCAGATGCCGCTGCGCCGGTGATTCGCTCTCCACCGGCAGGAGGGTCCGACTGAAGTCAAGCATCCGCCGATAGACACCGTCCACGCCCGCCTTGGCGCCGCGTTTGTCGAAGCCTTGCGCCAGCACCTTCATCGACTTCTCGAATGCCGGGCGATCGACGCCCAGCCCCCCATCCTTGCGCGAACTGAACATCAGGAGCGCGATCGCTTCGGCATAGGGCAGCCGCCCGGTGCCAGCGAGCAGCTGTGCATTCGCCTCGGCGACCTCGAAGACCGTCTCGAACACCGCCGGCTGAACGGCTTCAGCCGCGCGCGCGGTGGGCGCCGCCAGCAGGTTGCGGATCACCCCCTCGACGGTATCCATCGCACCCGCCTCATCGCCGGCATGCAGCTTCGCCAGCACGCCGTGTTCCAGTTGATCGGCATCCATCACCACGAGTCCGAGATGCAGCATCATCTTCATCGAGAAGCTGAGCGGCTGGCCATCCCGGAACCCTTCGGTGACCTCGCGCGCCATGACCTCCCACGCCAGCATTTCGTTCCCGCCGGGGCCATAGCTCGTCGTCTTTTGCCCGCTGTAGCCCACTGCGCCGTTCACGAACTTGCCCTTGCCGCGGGTGGTCTGGAAGCCTTTGATGAAGCTGTCGCACAGCGCCTCGAAGTCGCGCGTGGCCTTCAGGGCCTTGCTGCTGCGCTCGCCCTCCTTCTGCGCATGGGCTTCCTGTGCCCGCAGGTGCTGGCGGTAGGCCAGCAGCGCCGAGAAGATCATCGCGGCTACCGCAACCACCACCGTGGAGGCTTTGCCCATCGCTGCGACGCCGATGCCGAGGAGCGGCAGGAGCATCGCCAACAGCGACGTGGTCCCACCTCCGCCGCGCACGATCCCATTGAGGATGCGGCTGATGGCGGTGAGCCTCTCGGTATTCGCGATGCCGATCTTGCGGTCGCAGTACATCATTGCGGTCAGCAGAATCGCTGCATGCACCGGATCTTCCCCGACCTCCGCCTCGAGCTTGGACAGCTGCTCGAATCGCCAGCTGAACTGCTGCATCGTCAGCTTGGCCCACGTGTGCTCGTTGCAGCCCTGGAACACGTCAAACGGCCCCGCCATCATGCCGAACGGCCCGGCGACACCGAGCATGGCCGAGTCGTGCAGCATGTAGAGCGCCGCTCTGCCGATCGCGGCCATGCCCAGTGCAGCCGCCCCTGGAACGTCCCGCAACCAGCCCCCCTGCGCCTGTTGCGCGTCGGCCATGTTGCGCTTCGCCGTGCGATCGGCCATCCAGAGCGAGCCTTCCGGCTTGCGCCCATGCTCGGCGTGGTACTGGTGGATAGTCGCGGCCATCACGGCAGCGCTGTCGGGCCAGGCCGCCACGGCCGACCAGAACTCCATCGCCTGCAGGCCGAGCTGCGGGTCAGGCCGCTCGCCTGCCAGCCAGCTGCGCAGTACCGTCTCGGCCGCCGCCAAATTCAGCAGCACCTTGCATTGCGCCTGCTGGATGGTCGACAGCTTGGTCAGCAGCACGCCATCGATGGTCGCCCCGTGCCAGCCCAGCGTCGCCAGGGAGGCGAGTTCGCCGACCCCCGAGATCAGCTGTCCGACCTCAGTACCAGAGGCCGCCGCTCCCAGCTTCATGGCCAGGATCGCGCCATTCACCAGGTAGTTGATGCGATGCTTTCGGGTCGTCAGCACATCACCCGGGGCTTGCGGATTGAAGGCATGGGAGCCACCCGTGATGCCGACACGGGCCGCCTGGCGCCGCACGCGGGCAGCGAGCTTCTTGGACCGTGCCTGTCGCTTTCCGACGGTCGACTCCTTCTTGGTCCGGGCCAGTTTGGTGCCGGCCTCCCCCACGACGAGGAGGCCGGCCTCGACCCACGCGCGCGCCTTGCGGGCGCACAGAGGTGCAATGCGGTCGAGGATCTCTGCGGACAGCTGCAGGTGCGCCTCCAGGAGATCCACCTCCGTCGCCGGAACGTCCGCACCGAGGATGCGTTCCGCTTGCGTCTGGAAGGGGCACGCTTCCAGCGCGCCGAAGCGCCGCACCGGCGCCAAGTCGCCACGCTGCGCATAGACCGCGACGAATTCGGCGTAGCTCTGAGTGTTCAACCCATCCGCGCTTCCGCTTTCCATCGTGATCGCCGAGTCGGATGATTCACTGACAGACGCCGAGGTACGGCTGGTTGCACCAAGACCAGGCCGCCGCGTTCCGTACGAAGAGCGTGCCTCCTTCATGCCAGCACCTCTTGCGCATGCCACGCGCCGGCCGGGCTCTCGCCGCCGGCCGCGAGTTCGGTGGCCTGCAGATCAGCCTTCAGGCGAGCCACCCACGACGGCACCTGCCACAGCAACCATGTCGACAAGGCCTCCGGCGATTCGAGGATCTCGGGCGCCACGAGCGCGACCCCGACGATGTGCCCGGTCACCGGGTGCAGCGCCAGCGTGAGCGGTGCGTCATCGGCACGCCGCAGGTTCAACTGCAGCAGCCGGCGCAAGAGCTCCGGCTCATGCTGCGGCAGCGGTCCGAGATCGAGCACCATCCGGACGGATCCGTCCGGCGCACAGCCCAGCAACACGTCGGTGCCGGCCACGTTGATCAGCCCCTTGTGGAACAGGTCCGGCAGATCATCCAGTTCCAGGCTCGCGGCCAAGCCCGCCATCAACGCTTCGAATCGCTCTTGAAACATGGGTCACCCTTTGTGGGGATTCCCTCCCTGGTTCACGCCCCCGTGTGGGAGCGCAAGCTGTGTGTCAGATCGCAATGCAGCAATTCCAGACGGATGGCCTGCCTCCCTGCATTGCGRCTGCACTTCCACCCACTTCGGCCGGCATCCAGGCATCTCCCGGCGCGAACGGACTTTCGGGTTTCCACGTAGAGTTCGGGGCTTCCTCCGCACGCGCTCCCCCTCCCGTGAACCTTCCCCTGCTCGCCCTGGCCGCCGCCGCATTCGGCATCGGCACCACCGAATTCGTGATCATGGGATTGCTGCCGGATGTCGCCCGCGACTTCGGCGTCACGGCGCCGGTGGCCGGCATGCTGGTCTCCGGCTATGCGTTCGGCGTGACGATCGGCGCGCCGATCCTCGCGATCCTCACCGCCAAGTGGCACCGCAAGCGGGCGCTGGTCTCGCTGATGGGCTTGTTCATCCTCGGCAATGCGCTGTGCGCGATCGCACCGAACTACGAGTTCCTGATGGTCGCGCGCGTCGTCACCGCGTTCTGCCATGCGGCCTTCTTCGGCATCGGCGCGGTCGTCGCGGCCGGGCTGGTGCCGCACGAGAAGCGGGCGCAGGCCGTCTCGCTGGTGTTCACCGGCCTCACGGTGGCCAACATCCTCGGCGTGCCGCTGGGCACCGCGCTCGGCCATGCGGCCGGCTGGCGCTCGACGTTCTGGGCCGTCACCGGCATCGGGCTGGTCGCGATCACCGCGCTGTGGCGCTGGCTGCCGTCGGCGCTGCCCGCGCAGGAGGGCAGCATCCTGCGCGAGTTCCGCGCGATCGCCCGCTTCCAGGTGCAGTGCTCGCTGCTGATCAGCACGCTGGCCTCGGTCAGCATGTTCACCGTGCTGACCTACATCGCCTACATCCTGCGCGACGTCACCGGCTTCTCGCCCGACCAGATCAGCTGGGCGCTGATGCTGTTCGGCGGCGGCATCACGGTGGGCGGCCTGCTCGGCGGGCGGCTGGCCGACTGGCGGCTGATGCCGGCGATGGCCGGCCTGTTCGCCTGCATCGCGCTGGTGCAGCTGACGTTCTCGTGGACCGCCCCCTTCGCGCTGCCGGCGATGGTGACGCTGTTCGTCTGGGGCATCGTCTCGTTCGCGATCGGCCCGGCCGCGCAGGTGCGGGTGCTCGACACCGCCGTCGGGGCGCCCAACCTCGCCTCGACGCTGAACCAGGGCGCCTTCAACCTCGGCAACGCCGGCGGCGCCTGGCTCGGCGGCCTGCTGATCGCCGCCGACCGGCCGCTCACCGATCTGTGCTGGCTCGGCGCCGGCGTCGCGGTGCTGGCGCTCGGGGTCGTGCTGGTGTCGGCGCAGATGGACAAGCCGGGGCGGCTGGCGGCGGCTTGATCGAGCGTGCAAAGGCGTGGGTGGGGAGGCTGTGGCTCGCCGGCCGGGTCGGTCATCGCCCCTGGCGGGGCGACGACTCCCCTGCGCTGACTGGTTTCATGGCCCGTCGCCGAAACTCCCGCCACTCACTTCGTTCGTTGTGGTCAAACAGTCGGCGACAGTCAGTTCACGAAGCGTGCTGGCGCACGCGGGCCA
>NZ_JBFUCB010000249.1:0-8116 GCF_056405435.1 Rhizobacter sp. P1_G5
GGCCGGCTGATCTCGCGCCACCGGCCGACGCACTGGACCTGCATCCCGACGATGATCATCGACCTGTTCGGCAGCCCCAACTACAGGAGCTTCGACCTGTCGAGCCTGCGCTACCTGAGCGGCGGTGGCGCGGCGATGCCGCAGGCGGTGGCCGAGCGGCTGCAGGCGGAGTTCGGGCTGACCTTCGCCGAAGGCTACGGGCTGACCGAGACCGCGGCGCCGAGCCATGCGAATCCGCCGGAGCGCGCGAAGCTGCAGTGCCTGGGCATCCCGATCTTCGGCGTCGACTCGCGCGTGGTGGACCCTGTCACGCTGCAGGAGATGCCGATCGGCGAGGTGGGCGAGATCGTCACGCACGGGCCGATGGTGTTCCAGGGCTACTGGCGTCATCCGGAAGCGACGCAGGCGGCCTTCGTCGAGATCGAGGGCCGGCGCTTCTTCCGCACTGGCGACCTGGGGCGCATGGACGACGAGGGGTATTTCTTCATCACCGACCGGCTGAAGCGGATGATCAACGCGAGCGGCTTCAAGGTGTGGCCGGCCGAGGTGGAGGCGCTGCTCTACCGGCACCCGGCAGTGCAGGAGGCCTGCGTGATCTCGGCGCGCGATGCCTACCGAGGCGAGACGGTGAAGGCGGTGGTGGTGCTGCGTGCCGAGGCGCGTGGCGTGACGCGCGAGCAGGACATCGTCGACTGGGCGCGCGATCACATGGCGGCGTACAAGGCACCGCGTCTTGTGAGCTTCGCCGACAGCCTGCCGAAGTCTGGGGCCGGCAAAGTGTTGTGGCGAGTCTTGCAGGAGCGGGAGCGCGAATCCGGGGCTGCGTAGACCGGTGCGAGCAAAGGCGCGGGCGGGGGGTGTGGGGCTCGCCGGCCGGTGCGGTCATCGCCCCTGGCGGGGCGATGACTCCCCTGCGCTGCGCAGTTTGAWGGCCCGTCGCCSAAACTCCCKCCACTCACTTCGTTCGTTGTGGTCAAACAGTSGGCGACAGTCAGTTCACGATCGCGCTKCGCGCGGGGCCATCAAACTGCACAGCTCCGGCGCCCCGTCCTRATTGGCGCTCCCCACACCCCCCRCCCCCGCCTTTGCCGAACCRGTGGCTTGATGCGCAGAAAACACGCGYKGCKCGCCCSGGTGACWACCSGGGCATCAATTCCCACTTGTTCGCTTGTCAAAGTCGAAGGAGCAGTGCGGTGGCACAAAGGCGCGTGGGGGGAGGCTGTGGAGCGCCAATCAGGACGGGGCGCCGGAGCTGGCTGGTTTCATGGCCCGCGTGCACAGCACGCTTCGTGAACTGACTGTCGCCGACTGTTAGACCACAGAGAGCGAAGCGAGCGGCGGGAGTTTCGGCGACGGGCCATGAAACCAGTCAGTGGAGGGAAGTCTTCGCCCCGCCWGGGGCGAAGACCGTACCGGCCGGCGAGCCACAGCCTCCCCCCACGCGACTTTGCGCACACAAACGACCAGCGAAACATGCATTTTTCGGGGGGGAATCCGGGCTTTCCAGCAGTCCTCGGGTATCGCTCCGCCCCTAACATCCGCGCTGATCGAAAAAACGAACGGTCGTGCAGATTTGCGCGGCGTTCCCCTCGGCCTCGGGCTGGATTCACAACTGGGAAGCAGGAGACACGGATGCATCAATGGAAACGCAATGTCGTCGCGCTCGGCGCGGCGGCGCTGGTGGCCGCTTGCGGCGGCGGCGGCAGCGACACGACGGCCAAGGTCAACATCACCGCGGTGAAGGTCATGGGCGACAGCCTGGCCGACTCCGGCACCTTCGGCTTCAAGGCGACGGTGCAGGGCGCGGATTCGCTGGTGTACCCGGAGCGCGTCGCACTGAGCTACGGCATCACGGGGATGTGCAACTACTACACGCCGACGGGTGCCACCACCTTCACGCCGAACACCGCGAAGACCGGCTGCACCAACTACGCGATCGCCAGCAGCCGCATCAACTTCCCGACCGCGCCCACCTCGCAGCTGTCGGTGATCCRGCAGATGAAGGACGCGACCGCGACGACCCCCATCGGCGCCACCGAACTCGCGCTGATCGACGGCGGCGGCAATGACGCGGCCGACCTCGTGGGTGCCTACCTCAAGGCCGGCACCGACGGCGGCGCGACCTACCTGGCGCTGCTGAAAACGGAGCTGGACGCGACGACGGTGAACACCGAGGCGGCGAACGGTGCCGCGGGCCTGGCGAAACTGGGCGGCATGTACATGGTGGCGGTCGCGACGCAGTTCAGTGCGGCCATCGACACCAACATCCTCGGCAAGGGCGCGAACTACGTGGCCGTGCTGAACATGCCCGGCATCACGAACACGCCGCGCTTCCAGCTGGTGCTGGGGTCGATCGCGGCCAAGGCGGTGCAGGGCGGCGCGACCGACGGCGGCGCTGCGGCACGTTCGCAGGCCGAGGCGCTGTTCAAGGGCTGGATCGAAGCCTTCAACGGGACGCTGGCCACGCACTACGCTGGCAACGGCAAGGTGGTCGTGGTCGACTTCTACACCTCGTTCAACGAGGAGGTGGCGATCCCTGCGCAGTACAGCCTGACCAACGTGACGACGCCGGCCTGCCCGGCCACCGGCGTCGGCACGGACGGCCTGCCGACCTACACCTTCACGACCTGCACCGACACCGCACTGTCGGCGGCACCGCCCACCGGCGTGACCGATCCGAACTGGTGGAAGAGCTACGCCTTCTCCGACGGCTTCCACCCGACGCCGTACGCCCACCAGCTGCTCGCTCAGCTGATCGCGCGAAGCCTGGCCACCAAGGGCTGGCTGTAAACCCGGATGCACGAAGGAACAACAACCATGAACAAGACATTCAAGTGCATCGCGCTGGCAGGCTGCGTGGCCGGCCTGTTCGTCAGCGGCGCGGCGAGCGCGCAAACCGCCGGCTCGTGGCTGGTGCGGGCCGGTGCGGTGCGCATCGCGCCGAAGGTCGACAGCGGCGACCTGAGCGCGCCGGCCTTCCCGGGCACCAAGGCCGATGTCGACTCGAACACCCAGTTCGGCGGCGGCATCACCTACATGTGGACCGACAACTTCGCGATCGACCTGCCGCTGTCGACGCCCTTCAAGCACGACATCAACGGTGACGGCGCCATCGCCGGCGTCGGCAAGATCGGCGAGACCAAGGCGCTGCCGATCACGCTGATGGCGCAGTACCGCTTCCTGGAAGCGAGCTCGCCGTTCCGCCCATACGTGGGCGCGGGCATCACCTACGCGAAGTTCTACAAGGAGAAGGGCACCGCGGCGTTGACCGCGTTGACCGGCGGCACGAGCGCGAATCCGACGACGCTGAAGATCGACTCGAAGGCGGCCGCGACGATCGCGGTCGGCGCGAGCTTCACCTTCAATGAGCGCTGGTTCGTCGATGCGATGGTGCTGAAGACTTTCCTGAAGACGACCACGACCTTGTCGACAGGGCAGACGCTCGACATCAAGCTGGACCCGCTGACCACGGCGGTGTTCGTCGGCTACCGCTTCTGATCGGAGCGTTGTCGGGGAAAGGCCCTGCCGTCGCGAGACGGCAGGGCTTTTTTGTTGGACGGGTCTGAACTCGTTCGGAGGTGCAGTTACTCAGGCCTGCATGAACTGCACTGCAACGCCGCTGCCGCTTCACGGCCAGGGTTTCAACATCAGCTCCGGGCGGGCAGGCGGGTCAGCGGCCTGGCCGGTGCCGGTCCCGCTGCAAGGGCAGGTCACGCGGCAGCGGCGATCGGCACGACGCACGGCAGAACCCGTGATCCGAACTTCGGCCGAACGCATGACCGCCGCGAACTGGCCGTCCACGGCCAGCCTGCTGCTGGCCCATGTGAACGACTTGTCCGGCAGTTGCCCGGTCGGCGCGTCGTGCGACGGTGCCACCGGCCTGTTGCATCCGACCCTCGCCGAGTTTCGGCGTGCGGTGGCCGTCGACTTCAAGGTCGTTCGCAGTCCCGGCCTCGGCGAGCATCGATCGCTCGACGGAGTGATCGTGTTGATTGCTGAATCCGACCACCACCAGCCCGATGCCGCGACACGGGCGCTGCAGTCGATCTGGCGGCCCGGCGACCTGCACTTCGCCGAACTGTCGGAGCCGTACGTTCGCAGCGGGCAGTTCGACGAGGTCCTGCGCGGGATTCCGGTCGTGCAGGACGACGCGGAGGGCGGAACGGTGGGCATGGACGACCATGCACTCGGGGTGCGAGTCGAAGCCTTGATGCGCGAAGTGGCCACGTCTCTGCGCGAGCTGATCGACCGGCTGGATCCCGGCGCATCGCAGGGTCGGCAGGCGGATGCCGAGGTGACGCTTGCGGCGTTGCGCCAGCAGGTCGACGGTCTGTTGATGCGCCACCTGAAGCGGCCGGCCACGTCGGTCCGGATCGTCGAGCTGACCCGGCGCCTGCTCGAACAGGAGATCGCGCTGGCGACCCTGATCGACGAGACCCTGGATTCCCGCTCCGACTCGATGGCGAAGACCATCCTCGACCGCGCCGGGTCCGACCGCGCGTCCGGCGCAGCGCCCCGCCGGACCTACGTCGCGATGCTGGGCGCGGCGCACCTGCAGCGAATGGCAGAACGCCTGCAGGAGAGCGGTCGTGCCTACCTCCTGCTGTGCCCTCACGGCGCCAGCGCATCGATCGACGCGTGCCACTGAGCGCAGGCCGCTCAGCGGTACGACATCACCAGCCCATGGATCAGCCGCGTCCAGCCGTCGAGCATCACGAACAGCAGCAGCTTGAACGGCAGCGAGATGGTGGTCGGCGCGATCATCGACATGCCCAGCGCGAGCAGCACCGTCGCGACGATCAGGTCGACGATGACGAACACCAGGTAGATGATGAAGCCGATCTGGAACGCGCGCGTCAGCTCGCTCAGCGTGAAGCTCGGCACCAGCACCATGAAGTCGTCGGCGGCCAGCGTCGCCGCGCGTTGCGGCGGCCAGATGCTCTCGGCCGACTTCAGGAAGAACTGGCGGTCGCGCTCCTGCGTGTGCTTCTGCAGGAAGGCCTTGACCGGCGCCTTGGCCGCGTCCATCACGGCGACGATGTCGTTCAGGCCCTCGCCCTTGGCGCCGAAGCTGCGGCCGCGCAGCGCGTCGCTCACCTCCATGCCCACCGGCGCCATGATGTAGATCGTCAGGATGATCGCGATGCCGTTCAGCACCATGTTCGGCGGCGTCTGCTGCAGCCCGAGCGCGGTGCGCAGCAGGCCGAACACGATCACCAGCTTGGTGTAGCTCGTCACCATCAGCGCGACGAAGGGCGCGATGCCGAACGCGACGATCAGCGCAACCAGTGTCAGCGGTTCGGGCAGCCCGGCACCCATCACAGCTCGCTCGCGGCGAACTCGGACACGCGCACGCCGAGCTGGTCGCCCACCGCGACCAGGTAGCCCTTGCCCAGCACGTTGCCGTGCGCGACGATGCGCACCGCACTGCGGTTCAGCGCCTGCCCGAGCTCGAACACGTGGCCGGGGTTCAGCCCCTTCAGCTCGCCGAGCGAGACCGACAGCTCGCCCACTTCGAAGCGCAGCGTCACCTCCAGCGCGTCCAGGCGGTCCAGCGGCAGCGCCGCGGCATCGTCGTCATGGCCGGCGAGCTCGGCCTCGGGGGTGTCTCGGTTCATGTCGTTCTCTTTCCAAGGCTGCAAGGTGATGCGTGTGCCTTCGGCCAGCCCGACGAGACGCCGTCCCGTCACGCCGCCGAGCTCGGCGCTGACCAGCAGGCCCGCACCGGACGATGACCAGCGCTCGATGCTGATGATGTCGCCGGGGCAGACGCTGCCGATCTCGCGCACGCTGATCTGGCTGTGGCCGACGACGAAGGGCAGCGGAATGCGCAGACCGTCGAGCGCCGCCGTCGTCCGCAGCGCGCGCGGCATCGGCGGCGCGGCCGCGAGCAGGGCGGCCAGCGCCGCGTCGTCGTCGAACAGCAGGTGGCCGCCATGCACGCCGTCGCGGCCGGCGAGCGTGAAGCCGGCAGCGCGCTCGGCCAGCGTGGCGGCAGGCGGTTCGGCGGGCGCCTCTGCATCCGCCGGCGGCGGCGACCACTCGAAGCGCAGGTGCAGGGCCTTCTCCAGCGCATCGGCCAGCGGATGCAGCGCATCGGCCAGCAGCACGTAGCGCAGCTCGCGCGGCAGCAGCTCGGTGTGGCGTTCGTCGAGCAGGGCCGACAGCAGCGGCAGGTCGAGCGCCAGCCAGCCGGCGTGCACGCCGAGCCGCCAGCGAAAGCGCATGCGCTCGCTGCCTGCAGCGGGCACGCCGCGATGCCGCCACTGCAGCGTCCACGGCTGGCCGCACAGGGTCAGCACGCGGGCGTTGCCGTGTGCATACAACGCGTTCAGCGCCCGCACCAGCGACGCATCGGCACGCGGCAGACGCGGCGACACACCGAGGTCGCGCACCTCGGGTCGGGGGCGTGGCGGCAAGGTTGAAACGTGAGTTTGTTCACGCATGGTTCGGCGCAGCGTACCCAAGCCGACCCGATTGAGGAACTACGCAAAACCGTAGGGGGCGGCATGGGTGTCGGATCGGCCACTACGGAAATTCGTGGTTGCTGTCCAGCGGCAGCGAGCCCTAGAGTGCGCCGGCACCAGGCGATTTCCGTGGCATACGTCACGGAAGCCTTCGGTGGATGAATCGCGCCTCATGCCCACACCGTCGAACGCGCTCCCTGCCAACCACCGGGCGAACCGCGGCCTGCGCGGCTGGCTCGGCCTCGCCGGCCGCCAGAACGACCTGGTGCTCGCCGGCCTGCTGGTGGCCATCGTCGCGCTGTTCGTGCTGCCGCTGCCGACGCCGCTGCTCGACCTGCTGATCGCCACCAACCTGGCGGTGAGCCTGGTGCTGCTGATCGTCGCGATGTACGTGCCGTCGGCGCTGTCGTTGTCGACCTTCCCGTCGCTGCTGCTGTTCACCACGCTGTTCCGGCTGGCGCTGAACATTGCATCGACCAAGCTGATCCTGCTGCACGCGCATGCCGGCCACATCATCGACACCTTCGGCAAGCTGATCGTCGGCAACAACGTGGTGGTCGGCGCAGTGGTGTTCCTGATCATCGCGATCGTGCAGTTCATCGTGATCGCCAAGGGCTCGGAGCGGGTGGCCGAGGTCGCGGCCCGCTTCGCGCTCGACGCGATGCCCGGCAAGCAGATGAGCATCGATGCCGACGTGCGCGCCGGCGTGCTGTCGTCGACGCAGGCCCAGGCGCGCCGCCGCCTGCTGGAGCAGGAGTGCCAGCTGCACGGCGCCATGGACGGCGCGATGAAGTTCGTCAAGGGCGATGCGATCGCTGGCATCCTGATCGCGATCGTCAACATCCTCGCCGGCATCGCGATCGGCACGCTGATGCTCGACATGGCCGTCGGCGCCGCGGTGCAGCGCTTCGCGATCCTGACGGTGGGCGACGGCATGGTGTCGCAGATCCCGTCGCTGCTGGTGTCGATCGCCGCCGGCATCGTGATCACGCGGGTCGGCGCGCAGGGCGGCGACGAGCAGCCGACGCAGCTGGCGAGCCAGATCGGCCAGCAGGTGCTGGCGCACCCACGCGCGCTGATGGTGGCGGGGGCGGCGCTGGCGAGCTTCCTGCTCGTGCCGGGCTTTCCGAAGTGGGTGTTCGGCCTGCTCGCCGCCGTCGTGCTCGGCACCGGGCTCGCGGCGCGCGCACTGCGCCGCCGGCGCCATGTGTCCGACTGGATCTCGCACCCGGGCGCGCCCGATGCCGAGCTGCGTGCCACCGACGATGCGCTGGCGTCGCCGCTGGCGGTGCACCTGGCGCCCGGCCTCGGTGTCGACCTCCACTTGCTGGACCAGCGGCTGAGCGGCGTCAAGTCGACGCTCGAGGCCGAGCTGGGCCCGGTGTTTCCGCGGCTGCGCATCGTGCATTCGCAGGCCCTCGCCGACGCCGCGGGCTACCAGGTGCTGGTGCAGGACGTGCCGGTGGCGCGCGGCAGCGTGCGCGCCGGCTGGCGCCTGCTGGCCGATGCCGACGCGGCGGCTCCACCGCCCGGCGCCGAGGTCGGCGAACCGTTCGGCCCGTTCGCGCGCGTGGTCTGGGTGCCGGCCGCGTCGCCGGCGGCCGGGCTCACCGCTGACGAAGTGATCGCCGCGCACGTCGAGCAGGTGG
>NZ_JBFUCB010000250.1:0-8014 GCF_056405435.1 Rhizobacter sp. P1_G5
GCTGAAGCTCGCGACCACGTCGGACAGCGACGTGAAGCTGCTCTCGATGATCAGCCCGGCCGCGTCGTCGACCTCGGACGCCAGGTGGATCGCGATCGCACCKCCCAGCGAGTGGCCGAAGAGGTAGCGCGCCTGGCCCGGTTGCCGGGCGCCGAGCCACTGCCACGYGGCGCGGGCGTCTTCATAGGCGCTGGCCTCGGACGGCAGCTCGCCGCCGCTCTTGCCGAAGCCGCGGTAGTCGATCGCCAGCACCGAAAACCCGAGCCGCTGCAGCCGGCGCATGCGCTCGGCGCTGCAGGTCACCTCGTGCTGCGCGCCGTGCAGGTACAGCATCAACGGCGCCTTCGGATCGGGGTTCGCCAGCCACAGGCCATGCAGCCGCACCGGCTGCCCGCTGAGCTGCGAGTCGAAGCCGATCCACACCTCCTGCATGTCCGAGAGCCGGCGCAGCGCGCGTGCCTGCGACCAGCGGTTGCGCTTGTTCGGCCGGAAGATCCACTTGCGCTGCTGCGTGTCGATCAGCCGGTCGCCGGCCACCGCGGCGAACGCGGTCAGCGCGGCGGCAGGCCAGCCGGCACGGGTGAGGGCATAGGGGAGCTGCATGGCCAGATCTTCGGCTGCAGCGCCCTTTGCTTGAATCCCCGGATCACGCTCCCCGCGTTCAAGTGGCCATAGTTCGCGTTCGGCTCAATGCGCCTGCGCTTCGAGCAGCTGCACCGTCTTGTTGGGCAGCTTGATGCCGCTCTTCTCGCGCTCGGCGCGCGCCTCGTGGCACATCTTCATGCCGGTGTGGTGCTCCAGGATCTCGGCCACCCAGTCGACGAACACCCGCACCTTCGACGACAGGTGGCGGTTCGACGGGTACACGACGTGGAACGGGATCTCGTCCGACAGCCAGTCGCACATCAGCAGCTCCAGCACCCCGCAGCTCGGGTACTGGCGGAACATGTAGGTCGGCAGCCGGCCGACGCCCAGGCCCGCCAGGCAGGCGTCGACGTAGGCGTTGGAATCGTTCAGCGTCAGCGGGCTGTCCACCGGCAGCAGGATGCGCTCGCCGTTGCGCACGAACTCCCAGTCGAACACCTGGCCGGTGCGCAGCGAGAAATAGTTCAGGCAGGTGTGCTTCTTCAGGTCGAGCGGGTGCTCCGGGCGGCCGTGGCGCGCCAGATAGCCGGTGGTCGCGCAGGTCACCAGGTTCATCGTGCCGACCCGGCGCACCACCACCGACGGGTCCGACACCTCGCCGACGCGCAGCGCGCAGTCGATACCCTCGCTCAGCAGGTTCAGCGGCCGGTCGCTGCAGCCCAGCTCCAGCTCGATGTCGGGGTAGCGCTCGAAGAACGACGGCAGCAGCGGGATGAGCAGCCGGCTCGCCACCGCGGTGCTCACGTCRACCCGCAGCTTGCCGCGCGGCGAGGCCTGGCTGGACGAGAACGACTCCTCGGCGTCACGAAGATCCTCGAGGATGCGAACGCAGCGCTCGTAATAGGCGGCGCCGTCTGCCGTCACCGACACCTTGCGCGTCGTGCGGTGCAGCAGCCGCACCTTCAGGTGGCCTTCCAGCTCGGCCACGCTGGCCGAGAGCGTCGCCTTCGGCATGTTCAGCAACTCCGCTGCACTGGTGAAACCGCCGGTGTTGACCACGCCGACGAAGGCTTGCATGGCTTTGATGGTGTCCATTGTCTTGAATCCTGAACAGTCATTCCGCAAAACGCTACTTTATAACTGATTCACAGACCAATACATTTGATGGTGCAACGCAGCATGGGGTATTTCCCGTGACTGTCGACTATTTCCATTTGTCTCTCTATTTCGGCTGGGGCCCTGTGCTCCGCTGTCCAGGATGACCCCCATGACCCTTCGTCCCACCCCTCTGATGTTCTCGACTGTCGCGCTGACGCTCGTGTCGGCTGCCCTGCTGTCGCTGGCCGGTTRCTCGCGCGGCGGCGAAGCGATGGCCGCCACGCCCGCCGGCGGGCCGCCGCCGGCCCCGCCGGTCAGCGTCGCCGTCGTCGTCTCGCGCAACGTCGTCGAGCAGCAGGATTTCTCCGGCCGCATCGAAGCGATCGAGTCGGCGCAGATCCGCGCCCGCGTGCCCGGCACGATCGACGCGGTGCAGTTCAAGCCCGGCGCGCTGGTCAAGAAGGGCGACGTGCTGTTCCAGATCGACCCGCGCAGCTACCAGGCCGAGGTGGCCAAGCTGGAGGCCGCGGTCGCCAGCTCCAAGGCCAAGGCCGATCTCGGCCGCACCGAACTCGAACGCTCGAAGCGCCTGATGGCCGACAACGCGATCGCCCAGCGCGATTTCGATGAGCGCGCCGCCAGCGCCCGCCAGCTCGAAGCCGGCGCGCAGGCCGACCAGGCCGCGCTCGCGGTCGCCAAGCTGAACCTCGAATACGCGGTCGTGCGTGCGCCGTTCGCCGGCCGCATCGGCAAGGCCGAGGTCACGGTGGGCAACCTGGTCGACAGCAGCGTCGTGCTGACCTCGCTGGTCTCGATCAGCCCGGTCTACGTGAGCTTCGACGGCGATGAATCCACCTTCCTGAGCATCGGCGGCGCCGCGCGCGAAGGCGGCAAGGGCGTCAAGGTGCGCACCGGCCTCACCAACGAGAGCGGTTTCCCGCACGAAGGCCGGCTCGACTTCATCGACAACCGCGTCGACCCGGCCTCCGGCACGGTGCGCATGCGCGCGGTGCTCGAGAACAAGGACGGCGCGCTGATCCCGGGCCTGTTCGCACGGGTGCAGGTCGGCGCCGACATCGGCGCACCGGCCGCGCTGCTGATCAACGACACCGCGATCGGTACCGACCAGAACCGCAAGTACGTCTACGTCATCAACGCCGAGAACAAGGCCGAGTACCGCGTCGTGCAACTCGGCCCGCTGGTCGACGGGCTGCGCGTCGCGCGTGCCGGGCTGAAGCCGGGCGAGCGCATCGTCGTCAACGGCCTGCAGCGCGTGCGCCCCGGTTCACCGGTGGCCCCCGAAGTCGTGGCGATGAATGCCGACGCGGCGGCCAGCGCGCCGGCTCGCCAGTAAACGGCTCGCCAGCAAGAAACATCGAGAGACCCCATGCGATTCTCAAAATTCTTCGTGGACAGGCCGATCTTCGCGGCCGTGTTGTCCATCCTGTTGTTCCTGGCCGGGTTGATCGCGATCTTCCGGCTGCCGATCTCGGAATACCCCGAGGTCGTGCCGCCGTCGGTCGTCGTCAGCGCGCGCTTCCCCGGCGCCAACCCGACGGTGATCGCCCAGACCGTGGCAGCCCCGCTCGAAGAGGCCATCAACGGCACCGAGAACATGCTGTACATGGCCTCGCAGGCCACCGGCGACGGCGGCATGAACCTGACCGTGACCTTCAAGGTCGGCACCAACGTCGAGCAGGCTGAAACGCAGGTGCAGAACCGCGTGCAGCGGGCCCTGGCGCGCCTGCCTGAAGAGGTGCGGCAGATCGGCGTGACCACCGTCAAGAGCTCGCCCAACATCACGATGGTGGTGCACTTGCTCTCGCCGAACTCGCGCTACGACGAGGTCTACCTGCGCAACTACGCGGTGCTCAACATCAAGGACCGGCTGGCCCGCGTGGCCGGCATGGGCCAGGTGCAGGTGTTCGGCGCCGGCGACTACTCGATGCGCATCTGGCTCGACCCGCAGAAGATCGCCGCGCGCGGCCTGACCGCGCCCGACGTGGTCGCCGCGATCCGCGAGCAGAACGTGCAGGTGGCCGCCGGCGTGGTCGGTGCCTCGCCCGCCAAGGACGCGCCGTTCCAGCTGTCGGTCAACACCCAGGGTCGCCTGAGCACCGAAGAGGAGTTCGGCGACATCATCATCAAGACCGGCAGCCTGACCGCCAGCGGCGGCGTGATCCGCCTGCGCGACGTGGCCCGCCTCGAGCTGGGTGCCTCCACCTACTCGCTGCGTTCGCTGCTGAACAACAAGCCGGCGGTCGCGCTCGGCCTGTTCGAGGCGCCGCAGTCGAACGCGCTGCAGATCTCGACCGACGTGCGCGCGCTGATGGAAGAGCTGAAGAAGGACTTCCCGCAGGACCTCGAGTACGCCATCGTCTACGACCCGACGCAGTTCGTGCGTGATTCGATCAGCGCCGTGATCCACACGCTGCTCGAGGCGATCGCGCTGGTGGTGCTGGTGGTGATCGTGTTCCTGCAGACCTGGCGCGCGTCGCTGATCCCGCTGCTGGCCGTGCCGGTGTCGGTGATCGGCACGATGGCGGTGCTGCTGGGCTTCGGCTTCTCGATCAACACGCTGTCGCTGTTCGGCCTGGTGCTGGCGATCGGCATCGTGGTCGACGATGCGATCGTGGTGGTCGAGAACGTCGAGCGCAACATCGCCAACGGGCTGAGTCCGCGCGATGCGACGATCCAGGCGATGAAGGAGGTCTCCGGGCCGATCATCGCGATCGCGCTGGTGCTGTGCGCGGTGTTCGTGCCGATCGCCTTCGTGTCCGGGCTGACCGGCCAGTTCTACCGCCAGTTCGCGCTGACGATCGCGATCTCGACCGTGATCTCGGCCTTCAACTCGCTGACGCTGTCGCCGGCGCTGGCCGCGGTGCTGCTGCAGCCGCACGGTGCCCCGAAGGACAAGCTCGCCAAGGCCATGGACTGGGCCTTCGGCGGCTTCTTCCGCGTGTTCAACCGCTTCTTCGACCGCTCGTCGCACGGCTACACCGGTGGCGTGAAGCGCGTGCTGGCGCACAAGGGCGCGACCCTCGTGGTCTACGTGCTGCTGATCGTCGGCGCGGTGTTCATGTTCCGCATCGTGCCGTCGGGGTTCGTGCCGGCGCAGGACAAGCAGTACCTGRTCGGCTTCGCCCAGCTGCCTGAYGCGGCCTCGCTGGACCGCACCGAARRCGTGATCCGCCGCATGTCGGAGATCGCGCAATCGGTGCCGGGCGTCAAGAGCTCGGTGGCCTTCCCGGGCCTGTCGATCCACGGCTTCATGAACGCGCCGAACTCGGGCATCGTGTTCTACACGCTCGACGACTTCGACAAGCGCAAGACCGCCAACCTGTCGAGCGGCGCGATCGCGGCCGAGGTGAACAAGCGCCTGGGCGCGATCCAGGACGCCTTCATCATGGTGTTCCCGCCGCCGCCGGTGAACGGCCTCGGCACCATCGGCGGCTTCAAGCTGTACGTCGAAGACCGCGCCAACCTCGGTCCCGACGCGCTGTACCAGGCGGTGCAGGCGCTGCAGATGAAGGCGTGGCAGACGCCGCAGCTGGCGGGCGTGTTCTCGGGCTACCAGATCAACGTGCCGCAGCTGAAGGCCGACGTCGACCGCACCAAGGCCAAGCAGCTGGGCGTGCCGCTGTCGGACATCTTCGACACGATGCAGATCAACCTCGGTTCGCTCTACATCAACGACTTCAACAAGTTCGGCCGCACCTACCAGGTGATCGCGCAGGCCGACGCCTCGTTCCGCTCCGACGCCTCGGCGATCGGGCAGTTCAAGGTGCGCAACGCGGCGCAGGAGATGGTGCCGCTGGGCAGCCTGGTGAACGTCAGCAACACCTACGGGCCGGACCGCGTCGAGCGCTACAACTCGTACATGGCGGCCGACTTCAACGGCGGCGCAGCACCGGGTGTGTCGTCGGGCCAGGCGCAGGACATCATGGCCAAGCTGGCGGCCGAGACGCTGCCGCGCGGCATCAGCTTCGAGTGGACCGACCTCACCTACCAGGAGATCCTGGCCGGCAACACGCTGGTGATCGTGTTCCCGCTGTGCGTGCTGCTGGTGTTCCTGGTGCTCGCCGCGCAGTACGAGAGCTGGACGCTGCCGCTGGCGGTGATCCTGATCGTGCCGGCGTCGATCCTGTGCGCGCTGCTCGGCGTCTACCTGACCAAGGGCGACAACAACATCTTCACGCAGATCGCGTTGTTCGTGCTGGTGGGGCTGGCGTCGAAGAACGCGATCCTGATCGTCGAGTTCGCCCGTGACCTGGAGCACCAGGGCAAGGGCATCGTCGAAGCCGCGCTCGAAGCCTGCCACCTGCGCCTGCGCCCGATCCTGATGACGTCGATCGCGTTCATCATGGGCGTGCTGCCSCTGGTGTTSTCSTCSGGYGCCGGWKCCGAAATGCGCCAYGCSATGGGCGTGGCGGTGTTCGCCGGCATGCTGGGCGTGACGCTGTTCGGCCTGTTCCTGACCCCGTTGTTCTACGTGCTGCTGCGCAAGCTCGCGGTGGCGATCGAAGGGCGCTCCGGCGCCGCCGCGGCGCCGGTGGCGCACGAGGCGACCTGAGCGACGACAAGACCATGACACACACATTGTTCAAGACTTCCGCGCTGGTCACGGCGCTGGTGCTGGCCGGTTGCTCGCTGGCCCCGACGGTGCCGCAGCCCGACGTGGGCGTGCCGTCGGCCTACAAGGAGGTGACGGCCGTCGAAGGCAGCTGGAAGGCCGCCGCGCCGTCCGAGGCGCAGCAGCGCGGCGCCTGGTGGGTGACGTTCGGCGATGCGAAGCTGAATGCGCTCGAGGAGCAGGCCGCGAAGGCGAACCCGACGCTCGCGTCGGCCGCCGCCCGCGTCAAGGCGGCGCGTGCCTCGCTCGGCAGTGCCGAGGCCGACCGCTGGCCGCAACTCGGCCTGAATGCCGGCGCCACGCGCAGCCGCTCGGCGCCGGCGCAGGCCGGCRTGCCGGCCGGCACGCCGGTGTCGCCGTCCACCGTCTACACGGCCGGCCTGGGCGCGAGCTACGAGGTCGACCTGTTCCAGCGCGTGGGCAACGGCGTGAATGCCGCGCGGGCCGACGCCGAGCAGGTCGAGGCGAGCTACCGCTCGGTGCTGCTCGCGCTGCAGGCCGACGTGGCGCAGACGTATTTCGCGCTGCGTGCGCTCGATGCCGAAGCGGCCCAGCTCGATGCGACGCTCGCGCTGCGCACCGAGAACGTGCGCCTGATCGGCAAGCGCTTCCAGGCCGGCGACGTTGCCGAGCTCGACGTGGCGCGCTCGCGCACCGAGCTGTCGACGCTGCAGGCCGAGGTGGTCGCGTTGCGCGGCAGCCGCGCGCGGATCGAGCATTCGCTCGCGCTGCTGCTCGGCCAGGCCCCGTCGGGCTTCAGCTTCGAGAACCAGCCGCTCGCGCTCGACGCCAGCGTGCCGGTGGTGCCGCCGGGCCTGCCGTCGGCGCTGCTGGAACGCCGGCCCGACGTGACGGCCGCGCAGCGCAGCATGGCGGCGGCGACGGCACGGGTCGGCGTCGCGAAATCGGCGCTGTTCCCGGCACTCGCGCTGACCGCCAACGGCGGCTATGCGTCGAACGAGCTGAGCGAGCTGTTCAAGACCAACGCGCAGTCCTGGCTGACCAGCCTGGTGTTCTCGCTGCCGATCATCGACGGCGGGCGCAACAAGGCCGCGGTCAAGCGGGCCGAGGCGCAGCTCGAAGGCGCGGTGGCCGACTACCGGCAATCGGTGCTGACGGCCTTCGCCGACGTGGAAGACAACTTGTCCGGCCTGCGCTCGGTGCGCGAGCAGGTGGGCTTCACCGATGCGGCCGTGGCCTCGGCGCGCCGCGCCGCGGAGTTGGCCGACAAGCGCTACCGCGCCGGCGAAGACAGCTACCTGCAGCTGCTCGAAGCGCAGCGCGACCTGCTGACCATCGAGCGGCAGGCGGTGAAGCTGCGCGGCACCTGGGCCACGACCACGGTCGGCCTGATCCGCTCCCTCGGCGGGGGTTGGGAAACCACCCAGTGACACGGGGCCCGTTCATGCGGGCATGATGTCGGCCGATGTAAGACGACCCGCCCGAGCGCGACTCAGGCGGRTCGTTTCATCTTTTCACCGATGGCGACGCCATCCCTGAACCCCGATAGGAGAACCGCATGAACAACCGTCTGATCGCTTCATCCGCCCTCGCTTCCGTGCTGGCCCTGGGCTTGCTGGGCCAGGCCCAGGCTGCCGACGAGAAGGCCAAGGAGAAGTGCTTCGGCATCGCGAAGGCCGGCCAGAACGACTGCGCCAACACGTCGGGCACGCATTCGTGTGCTGGCCAGTCCAAGGT
>NZ_JBFUCB010000251.1:0-8012 GCF_056405435.1 Rhizobacter sp. P1_G5
GCGTGTGCAGCATCCAGGTGAGGTTGAACTCGCCCATCGACAGCGTGAACACCATCAGGCAGCCGGCGACGATGGACGGGGCGACAGCAGGCAGCAGCACGCCGAGGAAGCGCTGCGCGAAGCCCGCGCCCAGCGAGCGGGCCRCTTCGTCGAGCGAGGCCAGCTCATCGCGCCGGAAGGCCGCTGCCACGGTGCGCACCATGAAGGGCAGCGTGAAGATGACGTGCCCGACCAGCACGAAGGCGAAGCTCTGGCGAAAGCCGCGCAGCTCGCCATACGCCAGGATCAGCGCCAGCGCGGTGGCCAGCCCCGGCACCGCGACGGGCAGCGTGATGAGCTCCTCGAAGGCGCGGGCCGCCCGCGAGCGGCTGCCGGCCAGCGCCCAGGCGCACGGCACGCCGGCCGCCAGCGTGCAGGCCACGCAGGCGAGGGCGAGCAGCACCGAGCGCCACGCGGTCGAGCCGTACAGCGCCCAGACCTCCAGCAGCCAGCGGGTCGTGAGCCCGCTCGCCAGCCCGGCGCTGAAGTTGTTGACCAGCCCGGCGCCGACCGACAGCAGCATCGGCAGCACGGTAAAGACCGTGACGAGGGCGGTGAGGCCCAGCAGCCACGGCGATTCGATTCGCTGTAGCTGCCTCATGCCGCCGCTCCCGCCGGCCGGGCCGCCACGCGCTGCGCCACGAACAGCACGGCCCAGGTCATCAGGCCGAGCGCCAGCGACAGGCTGGCGGCGGTCTTGAAGTTGGCGTAGTTGGTGAACTCGTTGTAGATGGTGATGGGCAGCACCTCGAAGCGGCTGGCCAGCGTGAAGGCGGTGCCGAAGGCGCCCATCGCGGTCGCGAAGATCATCGCGCCGCTGGCCATCGCGGTCGGCGCGAGCGCCGGCAGCCACACGTCCACGGCCACCTGCCAGCGCGATGCGCCGAGCGAGCGCGCCGCTTCTTCCAGCTGCGGCTCCAGCGTCTCGGCCGCGGCGGTGAACGCGGCGACCGCCCTCGGCAGCGAGAAGTACAGGTAGGCGAGGAACAATCCCGCGAAACCGTACGCGAACGTGATGCGCTCGCCGAACAGCGATTCGCTGATCGACGCGACCGGCCCTTGCCGGCCGCCGATCAGGATCACGAAGAAGGCGACCACCACGCCCGGGAACGACAGCGGCAGCGTCAGCACCGACAGCAGCAGGCGCCGTCCGGCGAAGCGCCGGCGCCCGAGGTACAGGCCGACGCCGGCGGCCAGCAGCAGCGCGGCCGCCGTGACCGCGAGCGAGAGTCCGGTGGTCTGCAGCAGGCTGCGCAGGTAGCGCGGCTCGGTGAGCACCGCGGCATAGGCGGCCCAGCCGCCGGCCGCGGGCAGGGCGGCCAGCCGCGCCATCGGCAGCAGCCAGAAGGCCGCGAACAGCGCGACCGCCGGCGCCAGGCAGAACGCAGCGATCACTGGGCTTCGCGCAGGTAGCGTTCGGAGAAGGCCTTCTGCACGTCGGCCATCTTCACGTAGTCGACCGGCTTCGCGCGGGCGTAGTCGGCGGCCGGCAGGAAGCGCGACTGCGCATCCTTCGACATCGCCGAGGCGCGCACCGGGCGCAGGTAGGCGTTGGCCCAGATCGCCTGGCCTTCGTTCGACAGCACGAAGTCGAGCGTCTTGCGGCCGTTGTCGCCGTTCGGGTTGTGCGCGGTGAGGCTCATCACGTAGGGCACGACGACCGAGCCTTCGGCCGGGATCACGAACTCGACGTTGGCCTTGTCCTTGTACTTCGCGCGGTAGGCGTTGAAGTCGTAGTCGAGCAGGATCGCGATCTCGCCCGACAGCACGCGCGAGTACGAGGTCTGCTTCGGCACGATCGGCTCGTTCTTCTGCAGCGCCTTGAAGTACTCGATGCCGGGCGCGAAGTTGTCGAGCGTGYCGCCGCGCGCCTGGTTCACCGCCACCGCACCGACATAGCCGACAAAGGCCGAGGCCGGATCGAGGTAGCCGACCAGGCCCTTGTACTGGGGCTTGAGCAGGTCGGCCCAGCTGCGCGGCACCGGCTTGCCCTTCAGCGCGTCGACGTTGACCATGAACCCGAGCGTGCCGGAGTGGATCGCGAACCAGTGGCCCTCGGGATCCTTCAGGCCGTCGGGGATCTCGGCCCAGGCCGCCGGCTTGTACGCGGCGGTCACGCCTTCCTTCTTGGCCTGGATGCCGAAGGTCACGCCGTAGTAGGCGACGTCGGCCACCGGGTTGGCCTTCTCGGCCACCAGCTGCGAGAGCGTCTGGCCGGAGTTCTTGTTGTCCGGCGGCACCGTGATGCCGGTCTTCTCTTTCAGCGCGCGCAGCTCGCTTGCCCAGTCGGCCCATTCCGGCGGGCAGTTGTAGCAGATGGCCGTCTGCGCGAACGCACCGGCGCTGGCCAGCAGGGCGGCCGCGGCGACGCCGCGAAGGATGAGGCGAAGGGGTTTCATCGGGGTACTCCTTGGGTGGACTTCAGGGGATGTCAGGAAAGGGATGGCATCGGGCCGAGCGACTCGAGGGCGCGCAGTTGGTGGGCCAGCGTCATGCTGTCGGCCGCGCTCGGGAACCCGCCGCGTTCGATGGCGCCGACCAGCCAGCGCACGCACTCGTGGCCGATGCCAGCATTGGGTTGGGCGATCGACGCGAGCGACGGGCTTAGGTCGGCGCCGATGCCGATGCCGTCGAAGCCGACGACGCTGAGGTCCGCCGGCACCGACAGCGCGGCCAGCGCCGCGGCGCGCAGGCAGCGCACCGCCAGCAGGTCGTTCGAGCAGACGATCGCGGTCGGGCGCACCGGCCTGCGCAGGCGCACGGCGAGGGTGTCGGCAGCCGACACGACGAACGGCACCTCGATCAGTTCGGGCCCGGCATCGATCGCGCGCATCGCCTCCTCGTAGCCCCCGAAGCGCTGGCGCGCCCGGTCGGAGGCCGCGAGCGTGCCGCTGAGCATCGCGATGCGGCGGTGGCCGTCGCGCACCAGCCGCTCGACCAGCTCGCGCATCGCGACGCGGCCGTCGACCGAGACGCAGGGGTGGTCGGCATGCCGGTTGTAGGCCAGCACGTAGGGCAGGCCGGCGCGCCGCAGGTGATCGAGCGTCGCCGACCCGGCGGCGTTCGCCACCGTCAGGATGACGCCGTCGACCGCTCGCGCGATCAGGGCCCGCGCGCCGTGCTGCTCACGCTGCTCGTCGTAGTCGGTGGTCGCGGGAAGGATCGAGAAGCCGGCCTCGGCAGCCGCCATCGCGATGCCGGCCAGGCACTCGGCGAAGACCGGGTTGTGCAGCGTCGGCAGCAGCACGCCGAGCGTCCGGCTGCGGCTGGTGCGCAGCGTTCGGGCGCTCAGGTTCGGCACGTAGCCCAGCGCGTCGGCAGCGGCTGCGACGGCCTGGCGCGTGGCGGGCGTCACCAGGTCGGGCGAGTTGAAGGCGCGCGACACGGTGGCGATGGACACGCCCGCTCGTTGGGCGACGGCAATGATGCTCACTCGGGGGACCGGGGCTCGATGTAAAGGTTTTCATTGGAGCCGCGTGTCGTGACGGCCGCATGACTGYGGCGTGACATCCCGTCGTGTTGACAGGCCCCTAGTCGGCCTGTGCCGCTGCACCGAGCAGCTGTTCAGCCGCTTTCAGCAAGGGCCAGGCGAGCACGGCGTTGCAGCTTTCGCTCGTGCACAGCGCTGCATCGAGCAGGGGCTCGGCGCCCAGGATCTGCAACCACCGTGCGTGCCCGTTCGCCGGCGAGCCATGCGAGAAGACACAACACTCCAGAAGTGCCGGTGCCAGCCTGGCGGCAACCGCCACGGCCGCCGTCGTGATGAACCCACCGACGACGATCACGCGGCGCTGTCGCGCCGCCTGGAGCACCGCCCCGACGAGCGCGGCGATCTCCAGGCCCCCCAGGGCTGTCAGGGCTGCCACCGGGCTGGAGATGCCGGCATGCAGATCCAGTGCGCCCTGCAGCACCGCGAACTCCCTCGCCCGACCCGCATTGCCGAAGCCCGTGCATTCGGCGATCGGCACGCCGGTGAGCCGGCTCATCAACAAGGCAGCCGCCTCGTTGCCCATGCCGGTCTCTCCCAGCAGCAACACATTGCCCGGCAGCCGGGTGACCAGGCGGGTACCGCGCGCCATCGCGGCACGGCATTGCCCGACCGTCATGGCGGCACCCCGGCTGCTGTCCAGGGTGCCCCGCGCCATCTTGATCCGGATCAACTGCAGGTGCGGCTCGAAATCGGCGTGCAAGCCGCAGTCGACCACCGTCAACGCCAGGCCGTTGCGGCGCGCGAACATGGACGCGACCGTGTTGCCGGCCAGGAGGTTGCGCACCCGCAGCGTCGCCACATTCGCCTGATAGACCGAAGCCGTCCGCGCCACGATGCCGTGGTCGGCGGCGAAAACCACCAGCTGGGGCTTCTGCAGCTGCGGCCGCGCCGAACCCTGGATCTGCGCCAGCTTCTGGGCCAGCACCCCGACGCCGCCGTGCACACCGCCGGAGCCGGGCACCTGGCCGATGGCATGTCGCACCCGTTCAGCCAATGCGGGGTCGTAGAGGCGCGGGATGTCGTCGGTGGCGATCATGGTGTGTCAAGCCCGTTGACGCTCGCGGCTGGCGCGCGCCACCGGCCTCCTACTTCAGCAACGACAGCGTGCCGACGTTGAAGCTCACCGCGCGGTCCCCCACCGGTTCGGGCGCGTCGGCAATCTCGATGGCGGTGAGGGCCTCCAGCGTCGACTTGACGTCAACGCCTTCGGCACCGCAGTACTGCGGCGCTGCGAACTGCGAAAACTCGATGCGGTACTCCGTGACCTGGGGTTTCACCGGCAGCATCAGGATCGGGTAGCAGCCCCGTTGCTGGACGGCCGGGTCGTTCCCCACGAGGCGCAGGCGCAGCTGTCCCACCGTGTGGCCCGCCAGGAGAACCCGCAACGCCTTGTACTCGGTGGCCACCACCGGTCGCTGCGAGACCAGCACGATCCCGACGCCGGCCCATTGGCTCCCACCGCGGGTGTTGAACTGCCCCGTGATGTTGAGCACGCCGTTGTTGCGAACCGTGATGTCCCCCAGCGTTGCGTCGCCCGGCCTTTCGGCATAGATCAACCCCTCGATGAAGCCGCCCTCCACGGCGGCCGTCGTGCCGTTGAATGCGGTCCAGAGGCGCTCGGCCCCGGCCACCGTCACCGGTGGAGGGGAAACCGGCGTCGCGGTGCTCGCCGGGGCCAGTGCGAGCACCGGAGCAGGCGCGGGCGCGGGTGCCTCGGCCGGCGCCGCGCGGGGCACCTGCGGCTTCGGTGTGGCCGCTGCCGCCGCGGTGCCGCGCCGAGGTGCCGTGACCGCGTGGGCGGGCGCTTCGGCTGCCTCCCGGCGCAGCTTGACCTCGACCCGGCCTGCTTCGAGGATGCGTCGGAACGGGTTCTCGGCCAGCCGCTTCGCCTGGTCATCGGCCTTGTCCGGGCTCGGCATGTTGGCCGGCACCTGGGCCGTCGCCTCGAGGGCCGGCGCAGCCAACGCGGTGGCCAGCCCGCAGGTGAGCAGAGTGATGTGGTTCAGGTGGCGCATGGCTTGCCCTCTCGACTCAGCGAGCCAGTCCGATGGCACCCACGCCGAAGCTCACGGTGCGGTCACGCATCGGCGCCGCGGCTTCGGCCACTTCGATGCCGGTCAGGCTCTCCAGCGTGGGCTTGAGCGCGACACCCTTGGGGCCGCAATAGCCTTCGGGGGCGAAGCGCTCCAGCGCAATCCGGTACTCGGCCACTTCGGGCTTCACGGCTTGCCACACCATCGGGTAGCAGCCGAGCCGCTGCGTGGCCTCGTCCGGTCCGACGAGCCGCACGCGCAAGCGGGTGCTGGTTGCCGAGCTGAGCCGGATCGTCAGGAACCTGTAGTCGCCGGCTTTCACCGGAATCGATCTCGGCGCGCCGATGTTGACCCCCAAACCACCCCACTGGCTGGCGCCCTTGCCGAAGAATTGCCCGGTCACGGCGAGGACATCGCCGTGCACGGCCGGCGGCGATACCAGCGCATCGCCTTGCTTCTCGGAAAAGGCAAAGCTGGTGATCACCCCCCCCTCCGGCGTGCGTGACGGGTTCTTGAACGTCGTCGCCCACAACCGATCGGCCGAGTCGGCCTGCACGTTGGGCGCCGCGGCCTGCGACGCGAGCGGCACGACCAGGGGCTTGGGAGCCGGCTCGGCTTGGGAGCCGGCCCGGAACTGGGCACATGCGCCCAGCAAGGCACACGCCGCAGGGGCGAGGAAGGGGCCGAACTTCATGTCATCTCCTTGTTGGTTGGCTCAGCGCCGATCACTGACCCGACAGCAGGACAGGCTTGCCGATGACCACGGACACCGCATCCAGGCCCGCGCTGCCCTTGAGCTCGCGGATCTGGAACTGCTTGAGCCTGGTCAGGGCCAGCGCGGTGTCAGGACGCGTGGCGCTCGCAGCGGCGCAGTTGGCATCCGGGTTGTTGGCCAGGCTGAACGACGAGAACGGGATCACGCGCGTGGCGGCGGTGCCGCTCAGGCCGGTGACCACGTAGCTCGGGAAGCAGCCGTCATCCACGGCATCGGCCGACTGCAGCATCAGCACGACCTGGCTGTTGCTGGTGGAGGCCAGGTTGATGCTCAACGCGGGCCAGCCGGACACGTCGCTGGTGGCGGTCAGGGGCAGCACGGCCACGGTGGCAGCCCAGGACTCGGTGGCGGAAGTCCGATGGCCGGTCAGCGTGTACGCCGAGGCGCTTTCAGCAAGCGCGTTCCCCGTGGCGCCGGTGCCGTACTCGAACGAGAACGGGCCCGTGATCGACACGGCCGACGTTGCCGGTGCGGCAGGCTTGGGCGCGAAGGCGATGCTGCCCAGGTGGATCCCCACGGTGGCGGAACCGGTGGCCGGGAGGGCCTCGTCCGACACCTCGATGGCCCCGATGTTGGCCAGCGTGCCGGCCAGCGCCGGGTTGGTGGCGGTGGGGCCGGTGCAGAAGTCGGGCAGCTTGAAGTTGGCCTCGGTCAGCGCCAGCTCGTAGTTCGTCTGGGTGGCCGTGACGGTCACGCTGGCCGCCGGCACGCAACCGTTGGGGGTCGAGCCCAGCGCCTTGATCTTGAACTTGAGCGTCTTGTTGGTGCCGGTCGAAGCCAGCGAGAACTGCACCTTGGTCGCGCCGGACTGAACCTGGTTGCGATCGGCATCGCGCAGCGGGACTTCGATGCCCACGCCGCCGAAGGTGCTGCCGCCGGTGTTGCTGAAGCTGCTGCTGACGTTCAGGAGGTTGTTGCTGACACTCAGCACCGGTGCGCTCGGCAAGTCACCCGCCTTCTCGGCATAGGCGAATGCCGAGGCCGTCCGCCCCTGGTCGGTGCTGCCGTCGGCCGCGGTGAACGACGCGACGACCTGCCCATTGATGGTGACCGGCACGGCGGGCGAGGGCGCGGGCACAGAGCCGGTGGGCGGCASGGGGGTGCCGCCGCCGCCGCAGCCTGCAAGCAGGAGGAACAGGGTGGAGAGGGCGGCCAGGCGATGGGAGTTGTCGATGTTCATGGGATCTTCTTTGCTGTGGGGGGTGGGACGATTGCCCGTACGTGGCGGGCGGACGGATCAGCGTTGCGCCGCGACGTGGCGAACGCGGGAAATCAACGTGGAGACGCTCATCGGCCGTACAGGGCGTCTCTCAGGTCGGCACGGAACGCGCCGGCACCCGAGGGGTCGTAGACGCCGAAGCCCGAGGCCAGCTCCCAGTAGTGCCAGCTCATGCCGCGCGCCTCGATCAGGTCGCGCATGGCACGGGAGTAGCGCACCCGCGCGGCACTGTCCGCGGCCGAGAATGACCCGAACTCGCCGACGAAGACCGGGTAGCCGACCTTCGTGCCATAGGCTTTCGCGACGTCCAGGCCCCAGGTCATCTTCGACAGCTGGTCCGCCGTGCAGCAACTCTGCCCGACAGGCAGCGCAGGTGTGACCCACGTGGCCCCCTGGTGAGTGAAGTTGAACGGTTCGTAGTTGTGGACCGTGAGGATCAGGTTGGCGTCGTTGGGC
>NZ_JBFUCB010000252.1:0-7966 GCF_056405435.1 Rhizobacter sp. P1_G5
GCACCAGCGCGCGCGCGACCGTCTCGCCGCCGAGCGCGCCCACCACCATGTGCAGCTTGCCGTCGCGCCGGTCGGCGAAGCACGACAGGCGCGCCGCGACGATCTGCGCCTGCGGCAGCCCGAGCGCGGCGACCAGCGGCGCGACGATCGGGTGGAAGCCGGCGGTCGTGATGATGGGGGTGGTCGTGGCGCCGGGCGCGTCGAGCGCCGCCTGCAGGCGCCGGTTGGCATGGGCGCCGGCGAGCGCGGCGACCCGCGCCCGCCAGCGCCGGGCGATCCACGGGAAGCAGCCCATCACCAGGCGCACGCGCCACACGTCGCGCGTCGGTTCGCCGCCGGTCCAGCGCCACGGCTTGAGCGCGTCGAGCAGGCGCAGCAGCAGCAGCGCCGCCAGGCGCGGGCGGGCCGAGTCGATGAAGTCCTCGGTCGAGTTGCGCAGGTACAGCGTCTCGTCCAGGTCGAGCAGGATCGGGCCGCGGTGCGCGCGGATCGCCCCGAGCGCCGCTTCGGGCGTCACGTCATGCGGCGTCGCGATGTGCAGCGCGCTCACGGCACCGCCATCCGGCCGCGCCCTGCCGGACCGTCGCGCCGTGGCGCGGTGCGGTGCAGGCGCTGGCGCCAGCGCGCGCACGGCAGCTCGACCCAGCGGCGCATCGGCTCGGCCACCGCCAGCGTCAGCAGCGCGCCCGCCAGCGTCAGCCCGAACCAGCCCCATCCAGGCTCGTGCCGCGCCAGCCCGAGCAGGATCAGGTGGTGCGACAGGTAGACCGTGTACGAGATCGAGCCGAGGTAGACCAGCGGGCGCGCGTTCAGCCACCGGAACGGCCCCTGGCCGGCATGCGCCACCGCGGCATGCAGCAGCCCGGCGATGGCCACGCTCTGCAGGCTGAAGCGCAGCGTCACGCGGAACAGCTCGTCGCGCACCAGCAGCGTGAGCAGCAGCAGGCCGAGGCAGGCCGCCACCAGCACCCGGCCGCGGCCCCCGATCGGCCGCGGCAGCTCGTCGAGCCACGGATTGCGCCACAGCGCCAGCACGCAGCCGACCAGGATCGCATCCACCCGCGTGTCGGTGCCCATCGTCAGGTGGTTCACCGACGCACCGTGCAGCGCGAGCGCGCAGCGCCAGCCCAGCACCACGACGCACAGGACGCCAAGCACCCCGGCCGCGCGCTGCAGGCTGGTGCGATGCAGCAGCAGCGCGACCAGCGGCGGGTACAGCAGGTAGTAGTGCTCCTCGATGGCCAGCGACCACACGACGCCGATGCCGGCCGGAACGCCCTGGAAATCGTTGGCGATCGCGTGGTAGTTGCCGGCGTACAGCAGGGCCGCAAGGAAGCCGCCCGGCGTGAAGCGGCCGTCGATGACGCCGAGCGACGACAGCAGCGCGGCCGCGACCAGCACGACGAGCAGCGGCGGCATCAGCCGCAGCAGCCGGCGCAGGTAGAAGCTGCCGAGCGCGATGCGGCCGCTGCGCTCGGCCTCGACGCGCAGCAGCGTCGTGATCAGGAAGCCGCTCAGCACGAAGAAGATCGTCACGCCGAGGCCGCCGGGCACGATCCGCTCGAGCCCGCTGTGGGCCAGGAACACCAGCGACACGGCCAGCGCGCGCACGCCGTCGAGCGACGGGATCGGCTTCATCGCCGCGGCTCGCCATAGGCCGCGCGCAGCCGCCGCTCCAGCAGGCTGCGCGCGAGCGCGGTCGTGGTGAGCGTCATGATCACGAAGTCGACGCTCTGCACGCTGAACCAGTGGGTCTCGGACAGGTTCGTGATCGCCTGCTGCAGGAACACCGCCAGATACAGCACCGCCTGGGTGCGCTCGCCGTTGGCCAGCCGCAGCGAGTGCAGCACCTGCGTGATCGCGTAGCCGAACAGACAGGCGAGACCGGCCCAGCCGAGGTCGTTGACCACGTCGAAGTAGCCGTTGTGCGCCGAGCCCGGGTAGAACGAGCCCATGCGGCGGACGAACTCGAAGGAATCGGTGCCGGCGGTCGGCGCCGCCGTCCAGTAGGCCGCATAGCCGGTGCCGAAGAACGGGTGCTCGCGCATGTGGTCGCCGAGGATCGCCCAGATCTCGGTGCGGCCGGTCAGCGTCATGTCCTTGCCGCTGAAGGTCGACACCATCGCCATGAAGGCCGACAGGCCGGCGACGAGGCCGAGCGTCACCAGCGCATGGAGCAGCAGCAGCACGGTGACCATGAGCACCAGGTGCGGCACGAAGGGCCGCAGCCCGCGCGGCGCACGCAGCGCGACCACGAGGAAGACGAGCACCGCGGCGGTGGCCGCCAGCGAGGTCGAGCTGCGCGACAGCAGCAGGCAGGCCGCCGCCACCGCACCACCGGCCAGCGCGCTGCCGGGCGACACCTCGCGCGTCAGGCCGCCATGGCACCAGAAGATCATCGCCATGCCGGCCAGCGCGCCGAGGCTGTTCTTGTGGTTCGCGAGGCCGCGCCACGCACCGGCCAGCTCGGCCGCCACCTCCTGGTGGACGGCGAGCGACGGTGCCGCCAGGCCGAAGGCCAGCGAGCCCAGCAGCACCAGCGTCAGCACCGGGCGCACGACGCGCTGGAAGCGCTGCGCGTGCCAGGCGACCAGCACGAAGGCGATGCAGGCGACGACGATCGTGACGAAGCGCAGCAGCCGCCGCACGCTCAGGCCCRGGTCAATCGACCAGGCGACGCTCGCCACCGCCAGCGCTAGGAACGCGAACAGCCAGCCGTTGGCGCTGCGCACCAGCAGCCACGCGAGGCCCGCACGCCAGACCAGGACCAGCCCGCCGAGGCCGAGCACCGCACCCCACAGCGCGCGGCTCAACAGGCCGGCCGAGTCGGGCGCGGCCGCATGGACCAGGCTCTCGTAGTCCAGCCCCTCCGGCACGATCATCAGCACGACCAGCACCCACATCATCGCGGCGAGCAGCAGCGCGCCGGCATCGTCGCGCCGCCACGCGCTGGTGCTGGCAGAAGGCGGGCTCGACATCGAAGACCCTCAGAAATGGCTGATCACGGCACCCAGGATCTGCGAGCGCGTGGCCGCCAGGCGGCGCAGCATGTCCCGCAGATCCCGCGAGCTCGTGTGGCGCGCACGGCTCAGTGCCAGCACGCGGCCCACCAGGCTGGCGACGGCCAGGCCGTCGGCATACAGCCCGACCGGCGCGGTGTCGATGACGACGAACTCGAACTCGGTGCGCCAGCCGTCGAGCAGCGCGGCGAAGCGGCGGCTCGACAGCAGCTCCAGCGGATCGCCCGGCACCAGCCCGGCGGTCAGCAGCGACATCTGCGGCAACCCGTGCACCGGCTGCAGCAGCGGCAGCTCGCCCTGGCCCAGCGCCTGCGCGAGGCCATGCCGGTTCGCCGCGCCGAACAGCTGGTGCTGCTGCGGGCGCCGCAGGTCGGCATCGACCAGCAGCGTCGGGCGGCCGGTCTGCGCGAACGCGATGGCCAGCTCGGCGGCCATCAGCGAGCGGCCCTCGCCCGGGTTCGGACTGAGCAGCGCGACGATGCTCGCGCGATCGACCGATTCGCGCCGCAGCAGCAGCTCGGTGCGCAGCGCACGCATGGTCTCGCAGCGCGGGTCCAGCGGGTCGTGGGCCATGATCAGCCGGTCGTCGGGCGCGGCCCGGCGCTCGATCACCGGGCGCAACTCGGGGCGAGGTTCGGACCGCAGTTCGGCATGCACGGCCGGCAGCGGCAGGTTCGATGCAGCGGCGGCGATCATGAAGCGCTCCGCATCGGCAGCCGCGCGAACTCCGTCAGCACCGGAATGCCGTGCTGCCGCTCGACATCGTCGCGGCAGCGCACCCGCCGGTTCGTCAGCGCCAGCAGCAGCGGGATGCCGAAGCCGAGCAGCACCGCCAGCACCGCGCCGAGCGCGAGCACCAGCCGCACGCGCGGCGTGGTCGCGGCCACCGGCGGCAGCGCGCGGCTCACCACGCCGACGTTGGGGCCGCGGTTGTCGCCGGCGAAGAGGATCTGGTCGTAGGCTTCGAGCGCGCGCTTGTAGACGACCTGGGCCGAGTCGAGCTCCAGCTGGTACTTGGCCGCCTCGTCCTGCAGCAGGCTGCGATTCGCGACCCGTGCGCGCTGCGTGCCCATCGCCTGCTGCAGCCCCTGCTCGACGCGGCTCGCGACGACGAAGCCGGCGTTCAGGTTGCGTGCGTGGTTCTGCAGCGTCGCGGCCAGCGCGCGGCGCGTCGATTCGAGCTGCAACTGCGCGTCCAGCACGTCCGGGTGCAGCGGCGTGTACAGCCGGTTCAGCTGCGCCAGGCGCGCCTCCTGCACCGCGAGCTGCGCGGTGAGTTGCTGCGCCTGCGCCGACGCGAGCACCTGGTCGCTGCTCGACGCCTCCTGCCCGGCGCGCGCCTGGGCCAGGTTGCGTGCGCTCTGCGCCGCCAGCAGGCGATCGTCGAGCGCGGCCAGCAGCAGCACGTCGACCTTGCTGTCGTTGCCCTCCTCGATCAGGCCGTTGCGCTGGTGGAAGGCGCTCAGCTGCCGCTGCGCGTCGTCGACCTTGGTCTTCAGGCCGGCCAGCTGCCGCGCATGGCGCGCGGCGCGCTCGCCCGGCGCTGCCGCGCCGCGCAGCGCATCCTGCGCCTTGTAGACGTCCACCACGGCATTGGCGACCCGCGCGGCTTCGACGGGATCGGGGGCCGCATAGGTCGCGTAGATGAGCTGGCTGCCGCGCTGGCTCTGGTAGATCGACAAGGCCTTGCCGACCCGCGCGGCGGCCCAGTCGCGCAGCGTGCCGCTCTCGCCGCGGTAGCCGCGCCGGTAGTGCGGGTCGTCGGTCAGCACGAGGCGGTCGACCACCTCGAGCAGCACGGCCGGCGTCTGCATCAGCTCCACCTGGGTCGCGATGTAGCTGCCGACCTGCCCGACCGGCAGGTCCTTGCCGTTCGACGGGTCGTTGACCTCGTAGTTCACCATCAGCGACACGGTGGCCAGGTAGCTGCGCGGCCAGAAGCCCAGCGCGAGCCCGGTGAGCGACAGCACCAGCAGCACCACGCCCAGGCCCAGCCACCGGTAGGCGCGCAGCATCGCGAGGATCTGCACGACCGACAGCCCCGGGTGCACCAGTTCGAGCGGAACGACCGGGCCGTAGGAAGCCGGCACGGACCAGGCGGCGTCCCCGGGCGCCAACGGAAGGTCGTTCATGAGCAGGATCCCTTTCACGAGCGTCGCCAGGACGGCGAGGACGTGCCGGTTGTAGGGCCGGCGCCAGGGGGCGTCTGTTCGCTGCCGAACACACCCGCCTCACGTGGGCCGTGCCGGCGCACCCGGCTCGAGCGGCTCGAGCGGCTGCACCGGGGCCGCGGCGCGCCGCGGCCGCAGCGCGGCCCACGCGCGCGCGATCAGCCCGCGCTCGCGCCACGGCCGGCGGATGCCGTCGCGCACCAGGTCCGGCTCGTCCCACGGGATGTCGTGCCAGTCGTCGCGCAGGTGCGGGCTCGCCGGGTCGCGCTCCCATTCGCCCGGGAAGATCGCGATCGTCCGACCGGCCAGCGCCGGCCCGCGCGCGACCTCGGCCGCACCGGTCCACGATGCCACCAGCGCGGCCGGCAGGTCGTGCCCCGGCCCGAGCCGCAGGTGGCAGATCGGCGTGGCGCGCGGGTTCATCTCGATCATGCAGGCCGCGCCGGTGGCCGACGCCAGCACGAAGTCGAGGCCCCACAGGCCGGACAGGCCCAGGCGGGCGACGATGCGCCGCGCCGCCTCGGTCATCTCGGCGTTGTCGATCACCCGCACGACGGTGGCCGGCCCGGTGCGGTCCTGCGTGTGGACCGCAACCACGCTGGTGCCGGCCAGCACCCGTCCCTGCCGGCAGGCCACCGCCCGGTTCGCCGGCGTGCCGACGATGAAGTCCTGCAGCGTGACGGTGCGCTGCCCGCGCTGCATCGCATCCAGCAGCGGCGCGAGGTCGCGGTCGAGCAGCAGGCGCGCGACCGACCCCGCCACCGGCGGGTGCACCGACATGCGCTCGAAGCTGCGCAGCGCCTGCGCGCGCTCGTGCACGATGGCCACGCCCAGGCCGCCCCAGGTCGAGTCGATCTTCAGGACGGCCGGCAGCGTGCGCCTGGACAGCGCGGCCGAGAGTTCCGCGGCGTCGGAGATCACCTCGGTGCGGGGGGTGCGGATGCCCTGCGCGCTCGCCAGCCGCAGCAACGAACCGCGCGCGGTCGCCAGCTGGCAGGCCTGCGGGTCGCCGAGCGAAGAGCGCAGCAGCGCATCGAGCGCGGCATCGGCCGCATCGAGAYCGCGGCAGTGCCGGTGCAGTTCGGCCAGTTGCACCGCCGCACCGTCGTCGCACGGGATCACGAGATCGGGCCGGGCCGCGTCGATGGCCGCCCGCAGCGACACCGCCGGCCGCAGCGCCGAGGCGCGGTGGATGCGCTGCACCGCACGCACATGCGTGGCCGGATGCCCGCGGGCACACAGCACCTCGACGCGGCAGCCGAGTGCGGCGAACGCCATCGCGAGCCGTGCTGCGATCGGCCAGCGCAAGGTGGCGGTCAGCAGGATTCGAAGGGGTGCCATCTCGCCCATGAGAGGGGCACACTGCCCTTCGCCTGCGCACGGGTCTGTTCGCCAGCGCACACAGTTCGCCAGCCCACACAGTTCGGCATCGCACAGACGTCGATCCGCCCACGTCCTACCTTGGCCGCATGAACACGCTGGAGCCAAGGCCGTCCCGCCCGGCCGCGCCACCGACACTGCGGTCGCCGCGCGACGGTCCGGCCATGCGCGTCGGCGACCTGCTCCCGCTGGGCGATTTCCTGTGCCTGGTGCTTGCCGCGTGGGTCAGCACGCAGGCGCTCTCCGCCGCCTTCGGCGCCGTGCTGGCGCCCTTCATGCTGCACGACCGGCGCTTCGACAGCGCCGCCGGCCGCGGGGCCGTTCCGGACCTGGTGCACTCGCACGCGATGCGCTTCGCGTTGTTCATGCTCGTGCTGCTGCCGCTGGGCGYGCTCGGCGGCCACCCGCTGCCCCCGGGCCTGACGACCTTCGCGGCGTTCGGGTTGCTGTCGACATCGCTGTTGCGAGGGGGCGCCGCGTGGCACCTGCATCGCCGCCGGCACGCCGCGATGCCGCCGGCGGACACGCCGACGCGCATCGACTACGTGGCCGACACCATGCCGGTCAGGCTGCTGTGCGACCGGCCGATCAAACGCTGGGACGCCGTCGCGAAGGGCGCGGAAGACCTGCTGCTCGGCGCGCTGCTGACGCTCGCGCTGCTGCCGCTGATGGGCTTGATCGCCGTCGCCATCAAGCTGAGCGGCCCGGGGCCGGTCCTGTTCCGGCAGCGCCGGCACGCACTGGACAACCGCGTGTTCGAGATCTACAAGTTCCGCACGATGCGCTGGACGCCCCCCTCGGCGGCGTCGTCCACGCCGCCGATGCAGCAGACCGGGCGGCACGACCTGCGTGTCACCCGCCTCGGCCGCTGGCTGCGGGTGTCGAGCCTGGACGAGCTGCCGCAGCTCTTCAACGTGCTGCAGGGCGAGATGTCGCTGGTCGGCCCGCGCCCGCACGCGACCGACATGCGCACCGAGAGCCGGCTCGGCGACGAGATCGCGCAGGACTACGCGCACCGCCACCGCGTCAAACCGGGCATCACCGGCTGGGCGCAGGTCAACGGTGCGCGCGGCGCGACCGACACCGAAGCCCAGTTGCGCCGGCGCATCGCGCTGGACCTGTACTACATCGACCACTGGTCGCTGCTGCTGGACCTGAAGATCCTCGTGCTGACCTCGGCCGTGGTCGTCAAGGGAACGAACGCCTATTGAGACAACGCGAGGAGGCCCGCATGAACCCGCCCTTCGACGACGAGCCGATCCTGCCGCGCAGCACCGCCACGCACATCGCCTCGTCGGGCCTGGGCCGCGGACTGGCGGCGATGAGCAGCGAACTCTCGCTGCTGTTCGACCCGCTGTGCATCGCGGCGGCCGCCGCGCTCGCGACGCTGCTGGC
>NZ_JBFUCB010000253.1:0-7960 GCF_056405435.1 Rhizobacter sp. P1_G5
GGCGGGCGCATCGCACTCGCGAGCCGGGTCGGCGAGGGCACGAGCGTGACGCTGCGCTTTCCGCTCGGTGCGGCAGCGGCGCCCGCGCCGGCCGGCACGCCCGGTGCCACGGCCGCGCCGCTGGCCATCTCGTCGGTGCTGCTGGTGGACGACGACGACGAGTTCCGCAGCACCGTGGCCGAGATGCTGCAGGCCGCCGGCTGCACGGTGCGCACCGCGGAAGGTGCCGAGCAGGCGCTGCAGGCACTGCGCGAGGCGCCGCTGCCGCAATTGCTGCTGTCGGACGTGCGGCTGGGCGATGGCATCAGCGGCGTGCAGCTGGCGCAGGAAGTGGCGCGCGAGTGGCCGCTGTTGCGCGTTGCGTTGATGTCCGCGATGCCGGACCAGGCCCTCGGCATGCAGCCCGGCTGGCGCGACGGCCGGCCCTTCCTGCAGAAGCCGTTCGACGCGCCAACGCTGCGGGCCTGGCTGGCCGGGCTCAGCGCTCCCGCGCGGCCTGCTGCGCCAGCGTCTTCACCCGCGACTCATGACGACGACCGGAGCCACCGCCAGCAGGCCTGAGAGAACGATGACCCCGAGGGGGCGCAGCGTCCGGGGTTTCTGGTGGAACGCGCCCATGAGCACCATGCACGCCACGGCCAGCGCAGGCAGCGCGAGGGCGAATGCCGGCAGCCAATAGGCCGCAGCGACTCCCTCATGAACCGTCCGACCAACCAGAAAGAAGACTGCGCCGAAACTGCCGAGCGGGACCAGCGAAAGAAACACGAGAAGCCCGCACTGGACGGACAAGGGTTGCCGGCCTGCCCAGACCAGGAAGAGGCCAGTGAGTGCGATATAGACGATCAGGAATGCGATGGGTGCCACGCGATTCACCTCCTTCGCTGGCCCAAAGACTTGAAGATTTCCGGATCTGTTGCCACGATCATTTTCTCAAGCTGGATCGAGCAGGGGCGCTAGAAGATTCCATTGAGGGCACTCCAGCCGACCCCCGTCCGCGCAACGCTCGCATCCGCCGGAGAGATCGCATCCAGCAGAGGAAGCAGCAACTCGAACGACTCGCGACAAAGATCCTTCTTGTACTCTTCGTCATCCGCCTGGCTGTAGCCGCAATACGCGATCAACTGCTTCAGCGCCAGGCCCGCATCGTCGGGGCAGGAGCGGGCCAGCTCCTCGAATCGTTCACGCAGCAGCCGATGGTGCTTGCGAATCAGCTCCCGGTGAGACAGGCCACGAATCCATGCCACCCGATGCGACAGGGCGCGATGCGGCTCGGCGGCCGTCAGGTGCTCCAACAGCGCGTCCAGCGCGCCATCCACTGAGGCCAGCAGCGGATGATCCGCAACGGCGGGCACCTGCCGGTTCCGCCAGGACAGCATCTTGTCCTCGAGCACGTCCAGTGTCGAACGGCAGATGTCCGATATGCAGGAGTCCAGATCCTGGGTCGCTCCGGACAGCGCAACGGTCTTGCCGCAGATGACGTCCTCGATCAGCGCCCTCGCCTCGGTGGCCAACGGATCGATGGGGGCCACGTAGACGGCCACGCTCGCCAGCAGTCGCAATCGCGCCGGCAGTTCTGCAGCTTGCAGGGCTCGCAGAAGCGGCATGCAGCGCGGTGCGAGTTCACGCCAGTAGGGCGCCCCCGGATCGCCGAACCGGAACAGGCTCTCCGTCGCTTCCAGAACCTCCCCGGCACCCAGCCCTCCGTCTTCAGAGGCCCATTGCGCCAGCAGCAGGCAGGATGCGTTCATCAACGGTTGCACATCGGCGGCAGGCAGCTTCGACCGCTGGAATGACAGGTACCAGATCGACGTGCGCAGCATCGATGCGGCAAAGTCGGCGCGATGCGGTCGGAACTTGATGGCCAGCCGATATGCCAGTTGCGGGTCTTCGTGCAGGCAGAGCGTCGGAAAGAGGTCCGGCGACGCCCGGCGCTCCCCCTGCTGATCGATCAGCCGCACGGCGGCCTGCATGTCGGCGTCCGCCAGCTCCTGCAGCAGCCGCCACGCATGCAGGCCCATGTCGGGCAGGCTCGCCCAGCCGGTTGCATCCCTGGGCCACAGCATGCAGCGCCGCACGGCGTCGAACCTTCGCGCCACCGGCACGCGCACGTCCGTTGCGCATTCGAAGGCAAGCGCCTCCAATCGCCGCTCGAAATCCTTCTGGCCGTGCCCGACCTGCAGTTGCAACAGGCGCAGGAAGTGCACGGCGCCCAGCAGCTCGTCCGCCGCGCCGTCGCCGAACGCCCGGGACAGGTGCGCAACGAAGCCCGCCTGCATGCGCAGGTCGCGCCAGTTCTCGACGTTGACGATCACCGTGGACGCCTTCGCCAGCAGGCGGGTGAGGAGGCTCGGCGGCTTCGGGTGAAGGAAGGGCGTGTAGCGGTGCTGGAACACGGCCAGATAGCTCTCGCCGAGCCGATTGGGCCTCGCGAGCAAGCGCGGGTCGTGCGCCTCGTACCACAGCGCCGCGGCGACCAGGCGTCGCTGCTCGGCCGGCGTGCAGCAGGCGAAGAGGCGATCGCGCCGCGCCGCGAAGTCGTGCCGCTCCCTGTCGCTCAACGGGCGACGGGGCAGGAAGGCGGTGCGTGCGAGCGTCGTCGTCAACCGCGCATCTCCCGGTCACCGCTCACGCGCAGCCTCCTGCCCCAGCTTGCGCACTGGCGACAGCAGGTACTCGATGACCGATCGCCGCCCCTGCTGCACCTCGGCCGTGATCGCCATGCCTGGGTTCAGCGCCAGCCGTTCGCCGGTCGCCATGCTCTGCAGCTGGTGCGTGTCGATCTGCACGACGGCGCGGTAGTTCAGCGGCGGCTGACCGGGCTGCGCCGGCTGCTGCTTCGGATCGACCGCGTCGGCACTCACCAGCATCACGCGCCCGTCGAGCAGGCCGTATTTCTGGAACGGGTAGGCGGCCACCTTCACCTTGACCGGCTGCCCCACGCTGACGAAGCCGACGTCTTCGTTGCGCAATTGCACCTCGGCCTGCAGCGGCTCGTCCTGCGGCACGATGGTCATCAGCAGTGCGCCGGCCGACACCACCGCGCCGCGGGTCGTCGTCGCCAGGTCCTTCACGATGCCGGCGTTCGGCGCGCGGATCTCCAGTTGCCCGGCACGCACCGTGGACTTCTGCAGCTCCTGGTCGCTGCGGTTGAGCAGCGCCAGCGTGTCGATGCGCTCGTTCTCCAGCTGCGAGCGGTACTGCGAACGCAGCGCCGCCAGCTTGCGCTCGGATTGCGCGACGGCCAGCGCGCCGCTCTGCACGTTGGCGGTCTGCACCTTCAGGTCCTGCTCCCGCTCGATGGCCTCGCGGCCCTTCTCGTTGGCGGCCAGCTCGCCGACGAAGCCCTCCTTCACCAGTTGCCGGTAGGCCTGTGCCGACTGCTGGTAGCTCGGCAGGGTCTGCGCGATCTTCGAGAGCTGCTGCTGCGCGGCCAGCAGGTCGGCCTGCGCGCGGGCGCGGGTCTGCTCCTCTTGCGCGATGCCGTCGAGGTAGGCTTGGCGGCGCGCGCGGAACTGCGCGTCGACCTGCGCATACAGCGCGGCCGGTTCGCCAAGGCCCGGCAGCAGCGGGCGGTCTGCCAGCTCGGCCTCGATGCGCCGCAGCGTCAGCTTCTTCAGCGCCACCTCGCGCCCCAGCGCCTCGGTGTCGGCCTGCGACGCCCGCGCGTCCATGCGCACCAGCAGTTGCCCCTCCTTCACCGCGTCGCCCTCCTTCACCAGGATGTCGGTGACGACACCGGCCTCGGCCGGCTGCACGACCTTCGTGAAGCTCACCGGCACGAGCCGGCCCTCGGCCGTCGCGATGATGTCGAGCTGCGCAAAAGCGGCCCAGGCCAGCAGCAGCCCGACGAGCGCCGCCACGGTGAGCAACAGCGCCCGCGGCAGGCGCGCCGGAGGCCGCTCCTGGATCGCCAGCAGGTCGGGCGCGAAGTCGAGGGCCTCGGGGCTCAGGCCCCAGCTTGCCGACGCCGCGGTCACAGCAACGCCTTCCGCGGCTCCGTGCCACGCCACAATGCCCGGCCCGGCGCCGCCGTGAGCGCAGCCACCACCGCGTCGTCGTGCAGGCCGGTGTCCTGGCCCGTGATCAAGGTCGGCAAGGCCTGCGGCCGGCGCTCGCCGAGGGCCGTCTCCGCGTGCATCGCATCCCAGGGCGAGAGCAACGCGAAACGACGCGTCGCCGGCAGGGCCTTCTCGGTCGGTGCCGCCGTGGTGCCGACTGCCGACGCCGTCACCGGAACCCCCGTGCCGTCGGCCAGCTTGATCGTTTCGATCTTGTTGGCCGTGCCCACGTACCAGTTCGTGATCGTCAGCTTGTCGGCCGTCACCCCGCTGATGCCCAGAACCAGGTTGTTGCCGCTGCGCGTCTGCGTCAGCTGCGCCGCGCTGATGCCAGTGCCGATCTCGATGCGGTCGCTGCCGCCCGCATCGGTGATCGTGTCCTGCCCGTCGCCACGGCCCCAACGGTAGACGTCATTCGACGTCGTGGAGTTGTCCGTCATCGTGTCGTTGCCGGCACCGCTGCTGTAGGTGTCGTTGCCCTCCAGGCCCTTCAGCGCGTTGACGCCCGCATTGCCGAACAGCAGATTGTCCAGGCCGTTGCCGGTGCCATCGATCGCGTTGCCGTTGAGCAGCGTCAGGTTCTCGATGTTGTTGTTGGCGGCCAGCACCCAGTTGATGGTGCTCATCACCGTGTCGGTGCCGCCACCGGCCAACTCGGTGGTGACCTCGTTGGCCGTGTCGACGTAGTAGGTGTCGTTGCCGGCGCCACCAGCCATGTTGTCGAGCCCGCCCTTGCCGTCAAGCACGTTGTTGCCGGCATTGCCGATCAGCGTGTTGGCCGCGCCGTTGCCGGTGGCCGTGGTGTTGCCGTTGCCGGTGAGCGTCAGGGCCTCGATGTTGTCCAGCAGCGAGTAGTTCACGCTGGCTTCGACGGTGTCGGTACCCCCGCCCGAGGCCTCGGTGATGCTGTCGAGCGCATCATYGACCACGTAGGTGTCGTTGCCCGCGCCGCCGATCAGCGTGTCCACGCCCTCCTTGCCGTCCAGGCGGTTCGCGCCGCTGTTGCCGGTGATCTTGTTGGCCGACGCGTTGCCGGTGCCCGACAGGCCGCTGCTGCCGCCCAGCGTCAGGTTCTCGACATTGGCCGACAGGATGTAGCTGGCGGTCGATTGCACCGCGTCGAGCCCCTCGCCGGCGTTCTCGGTGATCGTGTCGCCGCTGTCGTCGACGACGTAGGTGTCATCGCCCATCCCGCCTGCCATGTCGTCGACACCGGCGCCGCCGTCCAGCTTGTCGTTGCCTGCCCCGCCCAGCAGCCAGTCGTTGCCGGCCTTGCCGTTGAGCTGGTCGTTGCCCGCCCCGCCGTCGAAGTAGTCGCTGTTGGCCGTGCCGTTCATCACGTCGTCGCCATCGGTGCCGGCCAGCGCGATGCGGATGCCCTGCGACACGTCCAGCGTGCTGCCATCCGCAAAGCGGAAGGTCGACAGGCGACGCGGGTCGTCGAAGTAGTCGACGCCGATGGTCTCCGGCGCGGCGCCGCCGAGCACGTCGATCAGCAGCTTCGGCCCGAAGCGGCGGAAGCGCAGGTCGCCGGCCGCGATGCCGGGGCCGAACTCGATGATGTTGCCGATCGAGGTGTCGAGGATCAGGTCGGCGCCCGAGATGTCACCGGCCGCGGCCACCACCGCATCGCCACGCTTGAAGACGTAGGTGTCGACCCCGGCGCCGCCCTGCAGGCTTTGCTCGCCGACGCCGCCTTCCAGCCGGTCGTTGAATTCGGTGCCGACCAGGACCCGGCCATTCACGTCGGGCAGGACCGTGAAGCTGCCGGCCCGCGCCACGAGTTGCGTCCAGTCCAGCACGGTGCCGTCGGCGAAGCGGAACGACTCGAACTTGCCCACGTCTGCATACCCGCTGCGCGGACGGTAGTCCTGGTTGTCGCCCGTGCTGCTGATGCGGATCTGGCCACCGCCCTGGTCCACCTCCAGGATCCGGTCGGAGGTAAGGCTGCCAGCCGCGTTGTAGGTGACAGCGCTCAGCTTCAGGTTCTCGGGCGTGATGCCGGCGCCGAACTCGATCACGTCGTTGCCACCGTACTCATAGATCAGATCCTTGCCATCGCCCCGGTCGAAATGGTAGGTGTTGTTGCCTTCCAGGCCGACCAGCGTGTCGTCACCCTTGCCGCCGGTGAGGCGGTTGGAGATGCCCAGCACGGTGCCACCGTCGGCGGCCGTCCAGGTGCCGGTGCTGAACAGCACCTCGCCGGCGGCCGAACCGATGACGGGCAGGTCGGCCATGCTGGCCGGCATCAGGGAGGACGCGCTGCGCACCGTTCCGTCGGCGAACACGAAGGTCGGCAGGCTGTTAACCATGTTCGGGCGGATCGCCCGGCCGTCGAGTGCGTAGGAAATCGTGTCGCCCTGCGTGCCGTAGGTGAACGTGAGCGCCATGTTGGCTGCATAGACGTCGTTCGCGGGCACGGCGGTCAGTCCCACGAGCTTCAGGGACGACGCGGCCACGCCGGCCGCGAACGTGACACGCAAGGTTCCGTCGGCGGCAGCGCCATCGGCCAGGTACTGCGTTTGACGGAATAGGTCGTGGCCATCGCCCTGCGCGAACACAAAGTCGGCAGAGCGGGTGGATTCCAGCGAGAAGGTGTCGTCGCCCTGGCCGCCGACGATGGTGTCGACGGCGTCGCCCCAGCCGATGTTGTAGCCAAAAGTGTCGCTCCCGTCGCCGCCGTCAAGCCGCTCGCTGCCGTTGCTGCCAACCAATCGGTCGTCGCCCGCGTCGCCATAGAGGGACGATGAGCGGCCATCATCGTTGGCCGTTGCATTCAGGAGGTCGTTGCCATCGTCGCCATGCAGGACATCGGCTCCGCCATCGCCGGACAACCGATCGTTGCCGGCTCCGCCATGCAAGGTGTCGTCGCCATCCCCACCGAAAAGCTCGTCATCTCCACTGCCACCGTCCAGGACGTCATTGCCGCCCTGTCCCTGGAGCGTGTCGGCATCGTCACCGCCGTCGAGCAGGTCGTTGCCTGCGCCGCCGTACAGCCAATCCCTTCCTTCGTCGCCATACAGGCTGTCGTTCCCGTACCCGCCGACCAGTGTGTCGTTACCACCGAGGCCGTGGATGTCCTGCGGGCGCGTGCTGCTGCCGTTTCCGTCGATCCGGTCGTTGCCGGCGGTGCCGATCTCCGTGAACGGAAGATGCGCCGTGATCTCCCCGTCGCTCCACACCGTACCGTCGGCGAACTGGATGGCGCCGAGGCGACTTTGCGGACTCAGAGTGATCTGGTCTCCCGAGCCATAGCGCAGCACCAGGCCTCCGCCATCGTTGGCCAGCGTCAACTCGCTTTCATGCACATCGGCCAGCACGATGCGGTTGGTGCCGATCGTGGAGGCGTCCTCCAGCGTATCCACGCCATCGCCCTTGTGGAAGACGTAGGTGTCGCTGCCGGCACCGCCGACGAGCTGGTCGGATCCGGTGCCGCCTTCCAGCACGTCATCGCCGTTGCCTCCAGTGAGCGTGTCGTCACCGCTGCCACCTGCCAGCGTGTCGTTGCCGGCCCCGCCGCGGATCGCATCGTTGCCGCCCAGGGCATCGAGGGTGACGTTGCCGTCGCCAGGAACCTCGAACGTGTCATCACCCTGCGTCATCAGGTCTTGCAGGCCGACGAACGGAACGGTGCCGCGCTCGTACGACGTGCCGTCGGCGAWGGCGATCTGCTGGCGGCTCGCGTTGGTGAAGAACTGCTTCACCGTCAACTGGTCGCCGCTGCCCTGGAACATCACGAACAGGTCGGCACCGTTGCGGATGAAGCGCGCGGCGCCCACCGGCAGGGTGGCGTCGAATTCGATGCGATCGGTCTCGCCAGGGGTGCCTGCGGTGTCGTCCACGGTGTCGGTGCCGAAACCCGAGCTGAAGCGGTAGGTGTCGTTGCCACTGCCGCCCACCAG
>NZ_JBFUCB010000254.1:0-7957 GCF_056405435.1 Rhizobacter sp. P1_G5
ATCTCGTCGTAGACCTTGTCGACCGCCTCGGCATACCAGGCGATGCAGCGCGCGGTGGAGGGCACGTCGACGCTCAGGCTGTACTTGATCGGCTTGCCCATGTCGAGCGTCTCGAGCAGGGCCAGCTCTTCCTTCGCGCCGAGGATCAGCTCGGCAAAGCGCTGCAGCACCTTCTTACGCTGGGCCGGCGCCTTGCGCGACCAGCGGCCGTCGTCGAAGGCGCGGCGTGCCGAGGCCACCGCGGCATCGATGTCGGCCGCCCGGCCGCGCGCCACCTGCGTGAGGGTGCGGCCGTCGAGCGGCGACACGCAGCCGAAGGTCTCGCCGTCCTGTGCCGCGACGCGCTGGCCGTTGATCACGGCGCGGCCGTCGAATTGCAATGCGGCCACGCGTGCTGCCCAGTCGATCGAGCTCATGCTGTCTCCTTCGTCAGGACCTTGATCAGAACGACACCACGACTGACGCGCCCAGCAGGTGGTTGCTCTTCTTGTAGCTGCCGTCGCCGGTGTCCAGGAACACCGGCAGTGTCGCGCGATCGAGCCGGTATTCGGCCTTCAGGGTCGTGTTGCGGGTCCACAGGTAGTTGAAGCCGACCGCCAGCGCATAGCGGTTCGCGCCGTCGTCGCAGCCGTCGACCAGCGCGCCCGGGGCGCAGCCCAGCGCCGGATCCGGGCCGATGCCGTTGCGGTCGTCGGCCACCGAGTACTGCAGCAGCCCGCCGCCGTTCTTCTTGTTGTTGATGTAGTCGGCCCGCACCACGCCCTCGAAGCGCGGCTCGAACTTGTAGGCCGCGAGCGCCGACAGGCCCCACCACTGCGCGTCGCGCAGGCTGCCGTCGGCGGCCGGCACGATCGAGGCATTGCGCTGCCGGCCGAAGCCGACCTGGCCCTGCACCGTCCAGTCGCCGCGGATGAAGTAGCCATCGATCTCGAACAGGTCGAGGCGGGAATCGTCCTGCGGGATCACCTCGAGGGTGGTCGGGTCGATCGCGCTCTCGGAGAAGTTGGCGACCTTGCCATGCACGCCGGCGAAGCCGAAGCCGTTGAACTCGCCCTTCGAGTAGTCGACGCGGTAGGCGAACACCGGCGATTTCTGGTTGGCGCCCTGCTTGGTCTTGTTGTAGTTGGCGATCAGCAGCTTGGTGTCCCACTTGCCGCGGATGAACTCCATGCCGGCGCCGGTGTAGGCGGTCGGCTCGGTGAAGTCGAGCAGCAGGCCGCGCGTGACCAGCTTGGTCTGCGTCGGCTGCACGTACTCGTAGCCTGACCAGTCGGGGATCTGGCCGGCGATGAAGCGGGTCTGCAGGTCGCCGAGCGGGATCGACACCGAGGCCTCGTGCACGATGCTGTTGCCGTCCGGGTCGGCGATCGAGCCGGCCCCGCGGTTGGGCATCAGCGTCAGGCGCCACTTGGTGCCGCCTTCCATCTCCTTCTGGAAATCGAGGCTCGCGACGCCGAAGTAGGAGTTGTCGTAGTTGTAGCCGTCGTCCGAGACGCGGTTCAGGAACTGGAAGCCGGCGCGGTGCTGGTTCTTGTTGTAGATGTAGCTCGGGTCGAAGTAGCCGCTGATCTTCAGGCCCTTCAGGCCCTGGGCTTCCATCCCGTCTTCGAGCGCCTCGGTCTTGATGGCGATGCGGTTGAACTCCTGCACCTGCTCGGGGGTCATGCCCCATTGCTTCTCGGCGGGCTTGCCGTCGGGGCCCGACTTCTCCGCGAGCTTCTTCTCGAGGTCGGCGATGCGCTGCTTCATCGCCTTCAGCTCGTCCATCAACTCCTTGTTCGACTGCGCCTGGGCGGGGGCTGCCCATGCAGCGGCGACGGCCAGCGCCAGGGTCGAGAGCTTCGCGAACTTCATCGGTTTTCTCCTCGGGGTTGGATTCGGGGTGTTCTGGTGTCAGGCGCCACGCTGCGCCGCGTTCATTTCCTGGAGGCGGCGCCGCTCGGCGCGCGCGATGTAGAGGCTGGCCGCCGCGACGCAGATGGCGACGATCACGATGATCACGGTGGCCACCGCATTGACGCTCGGGTTCAGGCCGAGCCGGGCGCGCGAGAAGATCACCAGCGGCATCGTGGTGGCGCCGGGGCCGGACAGGAAGGCCGACACCACCACGTCGTCGAGCGACAGGCTGAAGGTGAGCAGCCAGGCCGACGCGAGCGCCTGGCCGATCATCGGCAGCGTGACCAGCGTGAACACCTGCCAGGGCTTGGCGCCGAGGTCCATCGCGGCCTCTTCGAGCGAGGGGTTCAGGTCCTGCAGGCGGGCCTGCACGACGACGGTGGCGTACGACATGCCGAGCAGCAGGTGGCCGAGCCAGATCGTCATCAGCCCGCGCTCGGGGAAGCCGACGGCCTTCTGCACCGACACCAGCATCAGCAGCAGCGACAGCCCGCAGATCACCTCGGGCATCACCAGCGGCGCGTTGACGAGGCCGTTGAAGAGCGTGCGGCCGGTGAAGCGCCGGTACTTGACGAGCGAGAAGGCGGCGAGCGTGCCGAGCAGGACCGAGCCGCAGGCGCTGAGGAAGGCGATCTTCAGCGACAGCCACAGGCCGGACAGCATCTCGCGGTCGTTGACGAGCTTGCCGTACCACTCGAAGGTGAAGCCGCCCCACACGGTGGGCAGCGGCGACGCGTTGAACGAGTAGATGACGAGCGTGACGATCGGCAGGTACAGGAACACGAAGCCGCCGACGAGCCAGGCGCGGCCGAACCAGGCGGCCTTGGGGTGCACGGTGCCGCTCATCGCCTGCGCTCCTGGCTCTCGACCTGGTACTTGTTGAAGAGGGCGAGCGGGAAGACGATCAGCAGCACCAGCACGACGGCGACGGTGGAGGCCATGGTCCAGTCGTTGTTGCTGAAGAACTCGTCCCACAGCACGCGGCCGATCATCAGCGTCTGCGGTCCGCCGAGCAGCTCGGGGGTGACGAACTCGCCGACGCAGGGGATGAACACCAGCATCGAGCCGGCGATGATGCCGGCCTTGGACAGCGGCACGGTGATGCGCCAGAACCCCTGCCAGGGTGTCGCGCCGAGGTCGGCGGCGGCCTCGAGCAGGCGCAGGTCCATCTTCGCGAGGTTGGCGTACAGCGGCAGGATCATGAACGGCAGGTAGGTGTAGGTCATGCCGATCACGAGCGAGAAGGGCGTGTTCATCAGCTTGCCGGGCACGTCGATCATGTCGGCGCGCACCAGCAACTGGTCCAGGCCGAGCCCGACGACGATGCGATGCACCCAACCGCCTTCCTCGAGCAGGCCTTTCCAGGCATAGACGCGCAGCAGGAAGGACGTCCAGAACGGCAGCATCACCAGCATCAGCAGCGCCGGCTGCAGCGACTGCTTCGCCCGGGCCATGAAATAGGCGAAGGGGTAGCCGATCGCCAGGCAGAGCAGGGTGGTGATGGCCGCGAACTTCAGGCTCGACACGTATGCCTTGAAGTACAGCGCGTCGCCRGTCATGAAGACGTAGTTGCCGAACTTCAGCGTGATCTTCAGTGCGCCATCGGCGACGCTCGTGATGTCGTTCGGCGTCACGGCGCCCATTTCCGACACGCTGTACTTCAGCACGATCAGGAAGGGCGCCAGGAAGAACACCAGCAGCCACAGATACGGAATGCCGATGACGGCGCTTCTCCCTCTCCACCAGCTCGGCGCTCTCATTGCGTCAGCACCACGTGAGCCGAAGGCGACCAATGCGCCCAGACTTCGTCGTCCCAGGTGAGCACGTCGTCGCGATGCCGCTCGGCGTTGTTCTGGCTGACCTTCAGCATCGCGCCGCTGGGCAGCTGGATGTGGAACACCGTGAAACTGCCGAAGTACGCGAGGTTCTTGACCTTGCCGCGGGCTCGGTTGTGCGGCCCGTGCTCGCCGTCGGGTGCCTGGCGCGAGAGCTGGATCTTCTCGGGCCGCAGCGCCACCGTCACCTCCATGCCCTCGGTGCCGGTGATGCCGTGGCCCACGTAGTGCGTGCAATCGGGGCAGGTGATCACCACGTGGTCCGGCTGGTCCTCGGTGACCGCACCGTCCATCAGGTTCACGTTGCCGATGAAGTCGGCCACGAAGCGCGTCGCCGGCGTCTCGTAGATGTCGGCCGGCGGACCGACCTGCAGGAAGCGCCCCTCGCTCATCACCGCGATGCGCGAGGCCATCGTCATCGCCTCTTCCTGGTCGTGCGTCACCATCACGCAGGTCACGCCGACCTCCTCGATGATGTTCACCAGCTCGATCTGCGTCTCCTCGCGCAGCTTCTTGTCGAGCGCCCCCAGCGGCTCGTCCAGCAGCAACAGCTGCGGCTTCTTCGCCAGGCTGCGCGCCAGCGCCACCCGCTGCTGCTGGCCGCCCGACAGCTGGTGCGGCTTGCGCTTGCCGTACTTGGTGAGCTGCACCAGCTTCAGCATCGCGTCGACCCGCTCGGCGATCTCGCCCTTCGGCAGCCGGTCGCGCCGCAACCCGAACGCGATGTTGTCCCACACCGTCAGGTGCGGGAACAGCGCGTACGACTGGAACATCATGTTCAACGGCCGCGCATACGGCGGCAGGCCGGCGAGATCCTTGCCGTCGAGCACGATGCGGCCCGAGGTCGGCGTCTCGAAGCCCGCCAGCATGCGCAGCAGCGTTGTCTTGCCGCAGCCCGACGAACCGAGCAGCGCAAAGATCTCGCCCTTCGCGATGTCGACGCTGACGTGGTTGACCGCGACGGCACCGCCGCCGAAATCCTTCACCACGTCCTCGATGCGCAGGAAACCGGCTTGCGGTGTGCTGGTCATCGCAGCCTCGCTCAGACGCCGGTCTTGAACGAGGTGTAGATGCGCGTCATCGTGCGCCGGATGTCGTTGGTCACCGCATCAGGCAGCGCCATCTTCTGCATGTCGGCATCGCCCGGGAACACCGTCGGGTTGCTCGCCACCTCGGGCTTGATGAACTTGCGCGATTCCTTGTTCGGGTTCGCGTAGAACACCTTGTTCGTCAGCGACGCATGCACCTCGGGCTTCATGATGTAGTTGATGAACTTGTGCGCGTTGTCCGGGTGCGGCGCATCGGCGGGGATCACCATCGTGTCGAAGAACAGCACGCCGCCGGTCTTCGGGATCAGCGCCTCGATCTTCTGGCCGGTCTTGCTGTCGATCGCGCGTTGGCGGGCGATGTTGATGTCGCCCGACCAGCCGAGCGCCACGCAGATCGAGCCGTTGGCCATGTCGTTGATGTAGCCCGACGAGCTGAACAAGGTCACCGACGAACGGATCTTCTTCAGCAGGTCCGGCACCGCCTGGTAGTCGCCGGCGTTGCGCGAGAACGCCGGCTTGCCGAGATAGTGCATCGCGGCCGGCACGATGTCGGTCGGCGAATCGAGGAAGGACACGCCGCACGACTTCAGCTTGCTGATGTACTCCGGCTTGAACACCAGGTCCCAGGCGTTGTCGGGCATCGGCAGGCTGCCGAGCGCGGCCTTCACCTTGTCGACGTTGATGCCCACCGTGGTGTAGMCCCACAGCCAGTCCACCATGTAGTCGTTGCCCGGGTCCAGCTTGGCGAGCGTCGCCTGGGTCTGCGGGTCCATGTTCTTCAGGTTCGGCAGCTTGCTCTTGTCGAGCTTGCGCAGCAGCCCGCCGTCGGCCTGCAGCTTGGCCCAGTACGACGACGGCACGACCACGTCGTAGCCGCTCTTGCCGGCCACCAGCTTCGCATGGACGATCTCGTTGTTGTCGAAGTTGTCGTAGCGCACCTTGATGCCGGTCTCCTTCTCGAAGTTGGCCAGCGTGTCCTCGGCGATGTAGTCGGACCAGTTGTAGATGTTGATGACCTTGTCTTCCTCCTGCGCAACGGCCGCCGTGCCCCACAGCATTGCAGCCACCGCACATCCCAATGCACCGAACACCTGCTTCATGGTCATGTCCTTCGTGTTGAGAGAAATCCGAACCTGAATCGTCGAACGCAAGATCAGAGCCAGCCGCGCTGCCTGACGTCGGCGAGGGTGAGGTCGAGGCACTTGCGGATCAGCGCGACCATCTCGTCGACCTGCGCGATCGTCATCACGAGCGGCGGTGCGACGATCATGCGGTCGCCGACCGCGCGCATGATCAGCCCGTTGCCGAAGCAGTGGCCGCGGCACACCATGCCGACTTCGAGCGCGCTGTCGAACACGCGGTTGGCCGACTTGTCCTTCACCAGCTGCAGCGCACCCATCATTCCGCAGGTCTGCGCCTCGCCGACCAGCGGATGCTCGCCGAGCTCGGCGAAGCGCGCCGCGAGATGCGGCCCGAGCTCGGTGCGCACGCGGTCGACCAGCCCCTCGCGCTGGATCAGCCGGATGTTGGCCAGCGCCACCGCGCACGCCACCGGGTGCCCGGAGTAGGTGTAGCCGTGGTTGAACTCGCCGCCTTGCTCGATCAGCACCTTCGCGATGCGATCGCCGACCATCACGCCGCCGAGCGGGATGTAGCCCGAGGTCACGCCCTTCGCGAAGGTCATCAGGTCGGGCTTGAAGCCCATCGTCTCGCAGCCGAACCAGCGGCCGGTGCGCCCGAACCCGGTGATGACCTCGTCGGACACCACCAGGATGCCGTGCTTGTCGCAGATGCGCTGGATCGCCGGCCAGTAGCTCGAGGGCGGCACGATCACGCCGCCGGCGCCTTGCACCGGCTCGCCGATGAAGGCGGCCACCTTGTCGGCGCCGACCTCGAGGATCTTCGACTCCAGCCAGTCGGCTGCGCGGATGCCGAACTCCTCGCGGTTCATGCCCTGGCCGTTCTCGAACCAGAACGGCTGCTCGATGTGGGTGATGCCCGGGATCGGCAGCCCGCCCTGCGCGTGCATGCCGCTCATGCCGCCGAGCGAGGCGCCGGCCATCGTCGAGCCGTGGTACGCGTTGTGGCGGCTGATGATCACCGTGCGCTCCGGCTGGCCGAGCACGTCCCAGTAGCGCCGCACCATGCGCACGACGGTGTCGTTGCCCTCGGAGCCGGAGCCGCTGAAGAACACATGCTTGAACTGCGGCGGCGTCACCTGCGCCAGCAGCTCGGCCAGCTCTATCGCCGGCGGCGTCGCGGTCTGGAAGAACGAGTTGTAGAACGGCAGCTGCTTCAGCTGCGCGGTCGCCGCGTCGATCAGCTCCTGGCGGCCGTAGCCGACGTTGACGCACCACAGGCCGGACATCGCGTCGAGGATCTTGTTGCCCTCGCTGTCCCACAGGTAGATGTTGTCGGCCTTGGTGATGATGCGCGAGCCCTTGGCCGCGAGCGACTTGAAGTCGGTGAAGGGATGTAGGTAGTGCGCCGCGTCGGCGGCCTGCCAGTCTTTCGTATTGCGCTTGGTTTCAGTCATCGCAAAGTCTCCGGATCTTGTTCACACATGCAGCAGGAGATGCTCGCGCTCCCACGGCGAGATCACCTTCATGAACTCGTCGTGCTCGATCTCCTTGATCTCGGAGTAGACGGTGATGAACGGCTTGCCCAGCACGTCGTGCAGGTCCTTCTCGTCGGCGAGCCAGCCCAGCGCCTCGCTCAGCGAGCGCGGCAGCTGGTACTCCGACAGGTAGGCGTCGCCTTTGCACTCGGCGGCCGGCTCGATCCTGTTCTTGATGCCGAGGTAGCCGCAGGCGAGCGTGGCGGCGAGCGCCACGTACGGGTTCGCGTCGGCGCCGATCACGCGGTTCTCGACGCGCCGCGCCGCCGGCGTCGCCACCGGCGAGCGGATGCCCACCGTGCGGTTGTCGGTGCCCCACTGGATGTTGATCGGCGCCGCGGTCGAGCGCGCGAGCCGGCGGTACGAGTTGACGTAGGGCGCGAACAGCGCCATCGCCGCCGGCGTGTACTTCTGCAGCCCGCCGATGTACCAGAAGAACTCCTTCGACGGCGACCCGTCCTCGTTGCTGAAGATGTTCTTGCCGGTCAGCTTGCTGACGATGCTCTGGTGCACATGCATCGCGCTGCCCGGCTCGTTGGCCATCGGCTTGGCCATGAAGG
>NZ_JBFUCB010000255.1:0-7950 GCF_056405435.1 Rhizobacter sp. P1_G5
GTGTAGATCATGAAGCTGTCCATGAAGCGCAGCAGCACCGCGATCATCAGCACGCCGCGCAGCTTGGGCAGCTGGATGAAGCGGAACACCGCGAACTTGCTCGCGCCGTCGATGCGCGCGGCCTGGTAGTACGCATCGGGGATCGCGCGCAGCCCGGCGAAGCACAGCAGCGCCACCAGCGGCGTCCAGTGCCACACGTCCATCAGCAGCACGGTGAACCAGGCGTCGGTCGCGTTGCCGGTGTAGCTGTAGTCGATGCCCATCTTCGCGAGCGCCGCACCCATCAGGCCGATGTCGGTGCGCCCGTAGATCTGCCAGATGGTGCCGACCACGTTCCACGGGATCAGCAGCGAGATCGCCACCAGCACCAGCACCGCCGACGAGCGCGCGCCCTTGGCCGGCATCGACAACGCGAGGCCGATGCCCAGCGGGATCTCCACCAGCAGCACCGCGAACGAGAAGCCGATCTGGCGCAGCAGCGCGCCCTGCAGGTCTTCGTCGCGCATCACCGACTTGAACCACTCGGTGCCGACGAACACGCGCCGCTCGGGCGAGATGATGTCCTGCACCGAGTAGTTGACGACCGTCATCAGCGGCAGCACCGCCGAGAAGGCCACGCACAACACCACCGGCAGGATCAGCAGCCAGGCTTTCTGGTTGACGGGCTTCATGCCGCCACCTCCACGGAAGAATCAATCAACACATCGTCCCGGTAGTAGCAGGTGTGCGCACCGACCAGCGACAGCCACACCTGGTCGCCGACCCGCGGGATGCGCTGGTCGGGCGACAGGCGGGCGCGGATGGTCTGCTCGCTGTCGCCGGAGCCGAGGCGCGCACCGAGCAGCCAGTAGGTGCCGATGTCCTGCGCCTGCGTCACGGTGGCGGGCACGGCGCCCGCCGCGTCCGGCGCCGCGAGCGCCACGTACTCCGGCCGCACGCCGAGCGCGAAGCTGCCCTCGCCCTGCAGCGGGTTGTGGGTCATCGGCAGCACCCGGCCGGCCACGTCGATGCCCTGGCCGGCCCAGCGCACCGGCAGGAAGTTCATGCCCGGCGAGCCGATGAAGTGGCCGACGAAGCGGTGCTGCGGCCGCTCGAACAGCGCCGAGGCACTGCCCACCTGCACCGCGCGGCCGCGCGTCATCACGACCACCTGGTCGGCGAAGGTCAGCGCCTCGACCTGGTCGTGCGTCACGTAGACCAGCGTCAGCTTCAGCTCGTGGTGGATCTGCTTCAGCTTGCGGCGCAGCTGCCACTTCAGGTGCGGGTCGATGACGGTCAGCGGTTCGTCGAACAGCACGGCCGACACGTCCTCGCGCACCAGGCCGCGGCCCAGCGAGATCTTCTGCTTGGCATCCGCCGACAGCCCGGCAGCGCGCGTGTTCAGCTGGCCGCTCATCTCCAGCATCTCGGCGATCTGGCCGACGCGCTGGCGGATGCGATCCGGCGCGACACCCCGGTTGCGCAGCGGGAACGCGAGGTTCTCGGCGACGGTCATCGTGTCGTAGATGACGGGGAACTGGAACACCTGCGCGATGTTGCGCTGCTGCGGTGACTGCCCGGTGACGTCCTGCCCGCCGAACTTCACCGTGCCCTGCGACGGCGTCACGAGGCCCGAGATGATGTTCAGCAGCGTCGTCTTGCCGCAGCCCGACGGGCCSAGCARCGCATARGCGCCGCCGTCGTCGAAGGTCATCTTCAGCGGCAGCAGCGCGTAGTCCTCATCGCGCTGCGGGTTCGGTTTGTAGGCGTGTGCCAGGTCGAGGTCGATGCGTGCCATCTCAGATGCCCTCCCGGCTCGGGGCCACCAGCAGGCGGCCTGCGGAATCGAACACGTGCACCTGCGCCGCGTTCAGGTACAGCGTCACCGCTTCGCCGAGCGTGAACTGGTGGACGCCAGTGAGTTGCGCCACCAGTTCGCCGATCGGCGTGTCGACGTGCACGAAGGTGTCCGAGCCGGAGATCTCGGCCAGCTCGACCTTGCCCGGCAGCGCGACATCGCCGTCGCGCTGGCGAACCCGCAGTGCGCTTGCGCGGATGCCGATCGTCAGCGCCGGCGTGCTCGACGCCGGCAGCGGCACCGAGAGGTTCACGCCGGCCTGCAGCGAGATGCCGATGCTCGCGTGCGTGCCCTCGACCAGGTTCATCGGCGGATCGCTGAACGCACGCGCGACGCGGATCGACTGCGGCCGGTGGAACACCTCGGCGGTCGGGCCGTACTGCAGCAGYTCRCCRSCGTCCATCACTGCGGTGTAGCCGCCCAGCAGCAGCGCCTCGGTCGGCTCGGTGGTCGCGTAGAYSACGGTCGAWTCGCCGGCCGCRAAMAGCTGSGWCAGCTCKTCGCGCAGTTCCTCGCGCAGCTTGTAGTCCAGGTTCACCAGCGGCTCGTCGAGCAGCATCAGCGGGGCCTTCTTCGCCAGTGCCCGCGCGAGGGCCACACGCTGCTGCTGGCCGCCCGACAGCTCGGCCGGCAGCCGCTTCAGGAACGGCTCGATGTGCAGCCGCTTCGCCAGCTCCAGCACGCGCTCGGCAATGCCCTTCTCGCCGCGCAGCTTCAGCGGTGACGCGATGTTGTCGGCCACCGTCATCGACGGGTAGTTGATGAACTGCTGGTAGACCATCGACACGTTGCGCTCGCGCACCGGCAGGCCGGTCACGTCGCGGCCGTCGGCCAGCACGCGGCCTTGCGTCGGCGTGTCCAGCCCCGCCATCACGCGCATCAGCGAAGTCTTGCCGGCCTGGGTCGCCCCCAGCAGCACGGTCACCGCGCGCGGGACCAGGGTCAGGTCGAGCGGGTAGAGGTGGGTCTGCGCACCGACCTGCTTGCCGATGCGCTCCAGCGTCAATTCCATGAGGTCTCCGAAGGTCTTGTCTGCGGCGGCGCTGCCGTCGTCGTCGTTGCGGCGCCACGCCAGTTCTTTGCGCACCAGAGCGCCACCTGCTCGCGCTGGGCCGGCGTCAGGTGCAGGCCGAGCTTGGTGCGCCGCCACAGCACGTCGTCGGGCTCACGCGCCCACTCGTGCGCGTGCAGGTAGTTCAGTTCCGCCTCGTGCAGCCCGGGCACGACTTCGGCGCCGGGGCCGTTCGCCAGCAGCACCTGCACGCGCGAGCCATAGCAGCGCGCCAGGCGATGCCGCATCGCGACCGGCAAGTGCGGATGGCGCAGCGCGAACGCCTGCTCGAAGCGCGCGAAGTCGGTGTCGGGGCGCTGCGGGTCGCCGATCCACACGCTGAGGTCGCCGCCGGGCAGGAAGGCGCCGGCCGTCCACGCGCCGCGCTGCGTGCCGAGCGGCGCGGCCAGCAGGTCGGCGGCTTCCTCGGCCAGCTTGCGGAAGGTCGTGATCTTGCCGCCCCACACCGACAGCAACGCCGCCTTCGAGGTGTCGAGCTCGAGCGAGTAGTCGCGCGTCACCGCCGACGGGTCGCCCGACTCGTCGTCGAGCAGCGGCCGCACGCCGGAGTAGGTCCACACCACGTCGGCCGGCGCCACCGGCTTCGCGAAGTACCGGCTCGCCTGCTCGCACAGGTAGGCGATCTCGCTGTCGTCGATGCGCGCCTCGCCGATCGCGCCGTGGTGCTCGACGTCGGTGGTGCCGATCAGCGTGAACTCGCCGTCCTGGTAGGGGATCGCGAAGATGATGCGGCGGTCCGGGTTCTGGAAGATGTAGGCGTGGTCGTGGTCGAACAGCTTCTTCACGACGATGTGGCTGCCCTTCACCAGGCGCAGCGACTTGGCGCGCGGCGCATGTGTGCCCTCGGCGAGGAACTGCGCCGCCCACGGGCCGGCGGCGTTGACGAGCGCGCGTGCATTCAGCGTGTGGGTGCGGCCGTCGTCCGCCTGCAGCGTGACGCGCCAGGTGCTGTCGCCGCGCTGCGCATCGGTGCAGCGCCAGCGCGTCAGCACCGTCGCGCCGCGGTCGGCCGCGTCGCGGGCGTTCAGCACCACCAACCGCGCATCGTCGACCCAGCCGTCGGAGTAGACGAAGCCGCGCGTGTACTGCGGCTTCAGCGGTGCGCCGGCCGGGTGCTCGCGCAGCGACACCGTGCGCGAGCCGGCCAGCACCTCGCGCTTGGCCAGGTGGTCGTACAGGAACAGCCCGGCGCGGATCATCCACACCGGCCGCATGCTGGCGTCGTGCGGCATCACGAAGCGCAGCGGCCACATGATGTGCGGCGCGCCCTTCAGCAGCACCTCGCGCTCGGCCAGCGCCTTGCGCACCAGCGAGAACTCGTAGTACTCCAGGTAGCGCAGGCCGCCGTGGATCAGCTTGGTCGAGGCCGACGAGGTGTGCTGCGCGAGGTCGTCCTTCTCGCATACCAGCACGTGCACGCCACGGCCTGCCAGGTCGCGGGYGATGCCGGCGCCATTGATGCCGCCGCCCACGACGAGCACGTCCACTTCACCCGGCAAAGGTTGATTCAAGAAGCTGTCTCCTGGCCCATCGACACCCCGCCGTTGGCGAGGTTCGCGTTGTTGTTCGGTGCTATGTTCGATTACGTTCGTTTCTGATCTTCTTTTTTCGTTTTATGCGAAAAACGAAAGCTGCGCAACCCAGGAAATCCAGCATCTGCTTTCGCTTGGCCATTCGGTACCCTCCGCCGCCATGACCCCGAACCCGCGCCAATCGCTGCTGCTCGACGAGGTGCGCGCGCGCGGCACGGCCACGGTGGAGGCGCTGTCGGAGCAGTTCGGCGTCACGCTGCAGACGGTGCGGCGCGACGTGAAGCTGCTGTCCGATGCCGGGCTGCTGGCGCGCTTCCATGGCGGCGTGCGGCTGCCGAGCTCCACCACCGAGAACATCGCGTACCGGCAGCGCCAGCAGCTCAACGAGCAGGCCAAGCAGCGCATCGCGCGCAGCGTGGCGCAGGGCGTGCCCGAGGGCTGCTCGCTGATCCTGAACATCGGCACCACCACCGAGGCGATCGCGCGCGAGCTGATGCGGCACAAGGGGCTGCGCGTGATCACGAACAACCTGAACGTTGCGGCGATCCTGTCGGACAACCCGGACTGCGAGGTCATCGTGGCCGGCGGCGTGGTGCGCTCGCGCGACCGCGGCATCGTCGGCGAGGCGACGGTCGATTTCATCAAGCAGTTCAAGGTCGACATCGGGCTGATCGGCATCTCGGGCATCGAGAGCGACGGCACGCTGCGCGACTTCGATTTCCGCGAGGTGAAGGTGGCGCGCGCGATCATCGAGCAGTCGCGCCAGGTGTGGGTGGCCGCCGACCACAGCAAGTTCAACCGGCCGGCGATGGTGCAGGTGGCAGGCTTCGCCGAGATCGATGCGCTGTTCACCGACCAGGCGCCGCCCGAACCCTTCCCCTCCCTGCTCGCAGATGCCGGTGTGCAATGCGAGGTGGCTGCTGCATGATCGACGCATGAGCTCTCCGACCTACCTGCTCGCCCTCGACCAGGGCACCTCCAGTTCGCGCAGCATCGTGTTCGACCGCGCCGGCGGCATCGTCGCGATGGCGCAGCGCGAGTTCCGCCAGATCTACCCGCAGCCGGGCTGGGTCGAGCACGACCCGATGGAGATCTGGCACTCGCAGCTCGCGACCGCGAAGGAGGCGCTCGCGAAGGCCGGCATCGCGGCACGCGACATCGCGTCGATCGGCATCACCAACCAGCGGGAGACCACCGTCGTGTGGAACCGCCGCACCGGCGAGCCGCTGTACAACGCGATCGTCTGGCAGGACCGCCGTGCCGAGCCCACCTGCGCGGCGCTGCGCGAGCGCGGGCTCGAGCCCACCTTCCGCGAGAAGACCGGGCTGATCATCGATGCCTACTTCTCCGGCACCAAGCTGAAGTGGATCCTCGACCACGTGGCCGGCGCGCGCGCGGCGGCATCGCGCGGCGAGCTGGCCTTCGGCACCATCGACTCGTGGCTGATGTGGCACCTGACCGGCGGCGCGGTGCATGCCACCGACGTGAGCAATGCCTCGCGCACGCTGCTGCTGAACGTGCGAAGCAACACGTGGGACGACGAGCTGCTGCAGCTGCTCGACGTGCCGCGCGAGGTGCTGCCGCAGGTGTTCCCGTCCAGCCACGTGTACGGCCACACGAAGGCCGAGTTGCTGGGCGCCTCGCTGCCGATCGGCGGCGTCGCTGGCGACCAGCAGAGCGCGCTGTTCGGCCAGGCGTGCTTTCGTGCCGGGCTCGCGAAGAACACCTACGGCACCGGCTGCTTCATGCTGATGCACACCGGCGCGCAGTTCCAGACCTCGACCAACGGGCTGATCACCACCAGCGCGGCGCAGCCGACGGCGCAGACCGAGTTCGCGCTCGAGGGCAGCGTCTTCATCGGCGGGGCGGTGGTGCAGTGGCTGCGCGACGGGCTGAACGCGATCAAGGCGAGCAGCGAGGTGCAGTCGCTCGCCGAGAGCGTGCCCGATGCCGGCGGCGTGATGTTCGTGCCGGCCTTCACCGGCCTGGGCGCGCCGTACTGGAAGGCCGAGGCGCGCGGCGCGATCGTCGGGCTGACGCGCGGCACCACGGTGGCGCACATCGCGCGCGCGGCGCTGGAGAGCATCGCGTTCCAGAGCGCGGCGCTGCTGCAGGCGATGGGTCGCGATGCGGTCGCGGCCGGCGGTGCGCCGGTCAGCGAACTGCGCGTGGACGGTGGCGCCTGTGTCAACGACCTGCTGATGCAGTTCCAGGCCGACCTGCTCGGCATCCCGGTGGTGCGGCCGAAGGTGATCGAGACCACCGCGCTCGGCGCGGCCTCGCTGGCCGGGCTGTCGTGCGGGGTCTACAGCGGGCTCGACGAACTGGCGCGGCAGTGGCGGGTCGAGCGCACCTTCCACCCGACGATGTCGCGTGAGCGCGCGCAGGCGCTGATGGGCGAGTGGGAGCACGCGGTGCGGCAGGCGGTGGCAAGTTAAGCCGACACGATGCGCATGAAAGAAGGAATTTGTTGATCGTGGCACTCAACTTGGCATCCCATCCGCTGTGTGGCCGATAGGTGCCGCCGTCTCATCGAGGAGGTTGGCGCGGCCCAACGGGATGGAGAGGGATAAAGCGCACTGGCGGGAATTTACGCGGTCCTCCGAACTCGGCCGTCGCCGCTCCGCAAACGTAAAGTGAGCCCCGCCGACAGTTGTGACAACAACCAGCTCACTGAGTGTCTGCGTCATTGCGATTCGCCTGCTGCTCCAAAGTCGCAGCCGTTTCATCCAGTCGTTTGACAATCGATTCGAGTTGCTCCTGATCATCCTCGTCATCTGAATATTTCAGTTCGCCGATGATTGCATCGATTATATTAATAATATAAGAGAGGAATTCCTCGGAGAACTTTTGATCGCATATGGAATTGCAAACAAGCGTGGCGGCTGTGCGCATAGGGATTTCACCCCCTAAAAGATAACCAAAGAAGGTTCTGCAGAATTCCTCACTCTGAGTTGCAAGAGCCAATGACAATGAGGAAATTTCATTTTCGCCGATTGGACAGAAGCAGGCAATTCTTTCTTCAGGAGTCATCGAATCAAAGCGCTCGAAAAAGGACTCGAGTGACTCCTGGACACAATTGGCACATGCAATGCGAAAAATGTCTCGGACTTCGAGGGGATGCAGCAGATGCAGAACTCCCAGTGTTGATGAAAGTAATTCGAGACAGAATTTTCCCGTCAGGGTTAGGGCGTCATCCGCTGATGACACGCCCACCACTTTCCGTGTGTTGATGTTATTAACTGATGATGAACTGAGAACACCCAGTCCTTCCAGCCATTGATCAAGCGAAATGGCATCGCGCCAGACCCGACTGGGAATGAAATTCAGACTCGGCGTCGGATGAATGTCGGCCATTCGACGAATCTGCTTTTTCGCATGACCTATAAATGCCTTCTTCAGGCTGAGCGGCCACTCGCTACAGGAGTTTTTTGTGAGCTCCGAAAGATAGTACTGAATCCGCAGGCTTGATGCATTTCGGAAACCTCGACTCCTGAGGTGATTATTGA
>NZ_JBFUCB010000256.1:0-7947 GCF_056405435.1 Rhizobacter sp. P1_G5
CCGCCGAGGTGCAGCGCACGATCACGAAGATCTCCGACCCGTACCACCTGCGTTTCTCGCCCGACATGAAGTGGTTCGTCACCGCGGCGAACCGGCTGAACCACATCGACATCTACCGCTGGGAGCCGGCCGACGCGGCCAACCCGATGAAGCTCGCCGGCCGCGTGCCGGCATCGCGCACGCCCAGCCACCTGTCGATCGACAGCAAGAGCACCGTCATCTACTCGTCGATGCAGGACAGCGACGAGTTGATGGCGATCGACATCGCGACCCAGAAACCGCGCTGGAAGATCACCGTCGGCAAGCTGCCGGCCGACGTCTACCTGACGCCCGACGACAAGCTGCTGCTGGTCGGCCTCACCGGCGACGAGTTCGTCGAGGTCTACGACGTGAGCCAGGCGCAACCGAAGCTGGTCAAGCGCATCCTGACCGGCGCCGGCGCGCATGCGTTCCGCAGCCGCGGCGACGGCCAGCATGTGTTCGTCAGCAACCGCGTTGCCAACACCATCAGCATGATCGACACCCGCACGCTGAGCGTGGTCGACACCTACCCGGCGCCGGGTGGCCCCGACTGCATCGACGTGCTGGCCGACGGCAAGACGCTGTTGGTCAGCTCGCGCTGGGCGCGCAAGCTGACGCTGGTCGACATCGAGAAGAAGCAGGTGATCCGCCAGGTGGCAGTGGGCCGCTCGCCGCACGGGGTGTGGACGCTCGACCATGCGTCGCGCCGCTAGGCCTGTCCTTGTCGCAGCGCTGATCGCGGCGCTGGCCGCACCGGCCCATGCCGCCGGCTGCGACAAGCCGGTCTACCTGACGCTGGACACCGGCCACATGGGCGTGGCCCCGCTGGTCGCCGAGGTGCTGAACCGCGAGCAGGTGAAGGCGACCTTCTTCCTCGCCAACGAGAAGACGAAGACCGACGGCACCAGCCTCGATGACCAGTGGGCGCCGTGGTGGAAGGCCCGTGCGGCCGAAGGCCACCTGTTCGGCTCGCACACCTTCGACCATGTCTACTGGGTGGCCGATGTGAAAACCGGCATGAAGGGCGGCGGCTTCAAGGTGCGCCCCAGTGCCGGCCCGAACGCCGGCCAACTGCTGACCTGGACCGCGGCCGAGTACTGCGCCGAGCTGCAGCGCCCCGCAGACCGCTTCCGCGCGATGACGGGGCAGGCGATGCCGCATCTGTTCCGGGCGCCGGGCGGCAAGACCTCGCCGGCGCTGCTGGCCGCGGCCAAGGCCTGCGGCTGGACGCATGTGCCGTGGAGCGCCGCCGGTTTCCTCGGCGACGAACTGCCGAGCGATCGCTACCCGAACGCGCAACTTTTGCAGCGTGCGCTGGATCACATCCGGCCGGGCGACGTGATGCTGGCCCACCTGGGCATCTGGTCGCGCCAGGACCCGTGGGCGCCGGCGGTGCTCGAGCCGCTGATCCAGGGGCTCAAGCAACGCGGCTTCTGCTTCGCGACGCTGCGCGACCACCCGGCCTACCGGGATGCCGCGCAGCGCTGATCCCTTCTGAAGTCATTCACCTTCCCGCCATGATCGATTCGTTGCTGCTCGCCTTCACCGACGCCTTCGGCCGCGTGCAGCAGGCGCTGTTCGAAGGCGTCGTGCAGCCGCTCGCCTTCCAGCTCGGGCTCGGCAACGTCGTCGAGGATGCGTTCGATGCCACCGGCTGGCTGCTGGTCGGCCTGCTGCAGATCGTCGTGCTGCTGGTGGTGTTCGGCGCGCTGGAGCGCTGGCGCCCGGTCGAGCCGGTGACGGACAGGCGCGCGGTGCGCGTCGACGTGCTGTACACGCTGATCCACCGGCTCGGGCTGTTCCGCGTGGGCTTGTTCTTCGCGGTCGATCCGCTGTTCGACGAGGCCTTCGGCGCCGCGCGGCTGGCGGGCCTGCCGACCTGGCAGCTCGACGAGTGGTTCGCGCCGTGGTGGTCGGGTGTCACCGACACCGCGTGGTTCAGCTTCGTCGCCTACCTGCTGGTGTTCGATTTCGTCGACTACTGGATCCACCGCGGCCAGCACCAGTTCCACTGGTGGTGGGGGCTGCATTCGCTGCACCACAGCCAGCGGCAGATGACGATGTGGAGCGACAACCGCAACCACCTGCTCGATGACCTGATCCGCGACAGCGTGATCGTGGTCGTCGCGCGGCTGATCGGGATCCCGCCGGGGCAGTTCATCGCGGTGGTGGCCTGCACGCAGCTGCTGGAGAGCCTGTCGCATGCGAACCTGCGGGTGTGGTTCGGCCCGGTGTTCGAGCGCGTGTTCGTCAGCCCACGCTTCCACCGGCTGCACCACAGCATCGGCCTGGGGCATGAGACCGCGGGGCAGGGCACGCTGGGCGGACACAACTTCGCGGTGCTGTTCCCGGTGTGGGATGTGTTGTTCCGCACCGGCAACTTCGAGATCCGCTACGACCCGACCGGGATCCGCGACCAGTTGCCCGAGGCGGGTGGGCGCGAGTACGGGCAGGGGTTCTGGGCTCAGCAGTGGCTCGGGCTCAAACGGGCGTTCGGGCGAATGAACTGAATCCGACTCCCGTTCGCCCTGAGCAGGGACCGAGCTTGTCGAGGGCCCGTCAGTCGAAGGGTTGTGTCCGGCGCGYGCCGGGCTTCGACAGGCTCAGCCCGAACGGAGTTGCGCGAACAGCGCTTCGACAGGCTCAGCGCGAACGGGATTTGAAGCTCCGGTTATCCTGCCGCGCCATGGTCAAGCCTCTCTTCGATTCCTTCTGGCGCGCCGCCGCCTACTGCCTGCACCCGCGCGTCATCGTCCTGTCACTGCTGCCGCTGTTCCTGCTGGTCGGCCTCACGTTCGGGCTCGGCTACTTCTTCTGGGAAGCCGCGATCGACGGCGTGCGCGACCTGCTCAATGCGTGGGACCTGCTGCACACCCTCTTCAACTGGCTCGAGAGCATCGGTGCCGGCAACCTGAAGTCGGTGCTGGGCCCGCTGGTGGTGATCTTCCTCGCGACGCCGGTGCTGGTGCTGCTGTCGCTGCTGGTGGTCGCGACGATGATGACGCCGGCCATGCTGAACCTGGTGGCGCAGCGCCGCTTCCCGCTGCTGGAGCGCCGCCGCGGCGGCACCTTCCTCGGCAGCGTCGTCGTGAGCCTCGGCTCGACGGCGATCGCGGTCGTCGCGCTGATTGCCTCGATCCCGCTGTGGTTCGTGCCGCTGATGGTGCTGGTCGTGCCGCCGCTGATCTGGGGCTGGCTGACCTACCGCGTGATGGTCTACGACGTGCTGTCCGAGCACGCCAGCAAGGACGAGCGGCGTGAGCTGATCCGCCGCCATCGCACCAGCTTCCTCGGCCTCGGCATCGCAACCGGCTACCTCGGCGCCGCGCCGTCGCTGGTGTGGGCCTCGGGCCTGATGTTCCTCGCGCTCGCGCCGATCCTGGTGCCGGTCGCGATCTGGATCTACACGCTGGTGTTCGCGTTCTCGTCGCTGTGGTTCGCGCACTTCGCGCTGGCCGCGCTGGCCGCGCTGCGCGCCGAGCAGCAGCTCGCCGCTGCGGTGGTGGCGCCGCCGGCCGATCCGACACCGCTTCCGCTGCCCCCTGCGTAATCCACCCACAAGGCTTTCCGCATGAACTTCGGCCTGATCATCATCGGCGACGAGATCCTGTCCGGCAAACGCGAGGACAAGCACCTGCCCAAGGTGATCGCGCTGCTCGGCGAACGCGGCATCCCGCTCTCGTGGGCGCGCTACGTCGGCGACGACCCCGCAMGCATCACCGCCCACCTGCGCGAAGCCTTCGCGAGCGGCGACGTGGTGTTCTCGTGCGGCGGCATCGGCGCCACGCCCGACGACCACRCGCGCCAGTGCGCCGCCAATGCGCTCGGCGTGYCGCTGGCGCTCCATCCCCAGGCGCGCGAGCTGATCCTCGAGCGCATGCGCGACATCGCCGCCGAGCAGGGCCTGCCATACGAGCCCGAGCGCGCCGACAACCTGCACCGGCTCAACATGGGCATGTTCCCCGAGGGCGCGCAGATCATCCCGAACCCCTACAACAAGATCGCCGGCTTCTCGGTCGGCCATGTGCACTTCGTGCCCGGCTTCCCGGTGATGGCCTGGCCGATGGTGCAGTGGGTGCTCGACGAGCGCTACGCCGCCGAGCACCGCACCGAGCGCCCGCGCGAGCAGTCGGTCATCGTGTTCGGCGCGATGGAGTCGACCCTCACGCCGCTGATGGAAGCCATCGAGGCCCGCTTCGACGGCGTCAAGGTGTTCAGCCTGCCGAGCGTCGACCACCCGCAGTGGGGGCGCCACATCGAGCTGGGCGTCAAGGGCGCGGCCATCCCGGTGGCCGAAGCCTTCGCCGAGTTGCTGGCCGGGCTGCGTGGCCATGGTGCGCAACTCGGCCCCGAATTGGTGCGTTGAGCGCCGAAACCCTTGTCCAGCGTGGTGCTGCGCGGCGCACCAAAGTGGCGTCAACACCCCTCGCACGCATCGTCTTGGAGGCCTCGCTCACCCGGTGGAGCGCATGCCGGCTGGCCCTGCTCTGTCATCGGGCGCGRGCATGCTTTCTGCTACATTCCTGTGCGCATTTCCAGGCCCCTCCCGGCACTGAAACTGTCGTTGTACCCACCCACTCACCCCCACAAGCCTCTCGCTAGGAGAACCTGATGGCAAAGACCGTCGCCGACGTGATGAAGATGGTGAAGGAAAGCGAGGTCAAGTTCGTTGACTTCCGCTTCACCGATACCCGCGGCAAAGAGCAACACGTTTCGGTGCCCCTGTCTGCGTTCGACGAAGACAAGTTCATCTCCGGCCACGCCTTCGACGGTTCGTCGATCGCCGGCTGGAAGGGCATCGAGGCTTCCGACATGCTGTTGATGCCGGACCCGAACACGGCCAACATCGACCCGTTCTTCGAAGAGCCGACGCTGATCCTCACCTGCGACGTGATCGAGCCCACCGACGGCAAGCCCTATGAACGCGACCCGCGCTCGCTGGCCAAGCGTGCCGAGGCCTACCTGAAGTCGTCGGGCATCGGCGACACCGCCTTCTTCGGTCCGGAACCCGAGTTCTTCATCTTCGACAGCGTGCGCTGGAACGTGGACATGTCCGGTTCGTTCTCGAAGATCGAATCCGAGGAAGCGGCCTGGAACACCGGCAAGGAATACGACCACGGCAACTCCGGCTACCGTCCGGCGGTCAAGGGCGGCTACTTCCCGGTGCCGCCGGTCGACAGCGCGCAGGACCTGCGCTCCGAGATGTGCCTGATCCTCGAAKCGCTGGGCATCCCGGTCGAAGTGCATCACCACGAAGTGGCGAATGCCGGCCAGATGGAAATCGGCACCAAGTTCAGCTCGCTGGTGCAGCGCGCCGACTGGCTGCAGCTGCAGAAGTACGTGATCCACAACGTGGCCCACGCCTACGGCAAGACCGCCACCTTCATGCCCAAGCCGATCGTCGGCGACAACGGCTCCGGCATGCACGTGCACCAGTCGGTCTGGAAGGACGGCAAGAACCTGTTCGCCGGCGACGGCTATGCCGGCCTGAGCGAATTCGCGCTGTTCTACATCGGCGGCATCATCAAGCACGCCCGCGCGCTGAACGCGATCACGAACCCCGGCACCAACAGCTACAAGCGCCTGGTCCCGGGCTTCGAAGCCCCGGTCAAGCTGGCCTACTCGGCCAAGAACCGCTCGGCCTCGATCCGCATTCCGTACGTCGCCAACCCGAAGGGCCGCCGCATCGAAGCGCGCTTCCCGGATCCGCTGGCGAACCCGTACCTGGCGTTCTCGGCCCTGCTGATGGCCGGCCTCGACGGCGTGGAGAACAAGATCCATCCGGGCGAAGCCGCCACGAAGGACCTGTACCACCTGCCGCCGGAAGAAGACGCGAAGATCCCGACCGTCTGCCACAGCCTCGACCAGGCGCTCGACTACCTGGACAAGGACCGCGCGTTCCTGACCAAGGGTGGTGTCTTCACCGATGCTTACCTTGATGCGTACATCGAACTGAAGATGCAGGAGGTCACGCGCTTCCGCATGACGACCCACCCGGTCGAGTTCGACATGTACTACAGCGCCTGATCTGCGGCGCCTGGTGGCGGCGCGGAACCCGGACCGGGGGCGAAGGCTCTCAGGTTCAGCGGTTCCGCCACCGACACGACGAAAAGGGACGGCCCACGCCGTCCCTTTTTGCATGGCGGGATCGGCCACAATCCACCAGATCCCACGGCCCGAGGTATCTCTCATGCGCTCTCACCGAACCACGACCCGTCGCGTGCTCACACTGGTTGCCGTTGCCACCGTGATCACCCTGCCTGCCCGGGCCGCCGAAGAAAAGACCGTCTACCGCTGCCCCGGCAACCCGGTGCTCTACACCGACACGCTGTCGGCGAAGGAAGCCAAGGAGAAGGGCTGCAAGACGCTCGAGGGCACGCCGATCACCGTGGTGCAGGGGCTGCGCCCGGCGAAGTCGGCCTCGGGCGCGGCGACATCAGGCCAGAACCGCGTCGACCCGAATGACCAGCGCGCCCGCGACAGCGATGCACGCCGCATCCTCGAAGCCGAGCTGAAGAAGGAAGAAGATCGCCTGGCCGAGATGCAGAAGGCCTACAACAACGGCGAGCCCGAGCGCCAGGGCGACGAGAAGAACTACCAGAAGTACATCGACCGCGTCGCCGAGATGAAGGCGAGCCTGCTGCGCAAGGAAAGCGACATCGCCGCGATCAAGCGGGAAATCGCGAAGCTGCAGTGAGCACGCCGGTGAACAAGCCGGTGGGCAAGCCGAAGTCCGCGCGGCCGGCGGCGCCGGGCGACCTGCCCGGGCGCTACGAGGCCTTCGACCACCTGGCGACGATGGTCGCGGTGGTGCGCGACGACGGCAGCTGCCTGTTCGCCAATGCCGCGTTCGAGAACGTGCTGGGCCTGCCGCGGCGCAGCGTGCTGGGCGGCTCGCTGTTCGACTGGTTCATCGATGCCAACTCGGTGCGCGACACCGTGGCCGCGGTCGTGCGCAACGATTTCTCCACCAGCCGCTTCGAGGCCTTGCTGCGCCGGCCGGTGTCGGCCCATGGCGATGCGCTGCCGGTGCACGTGATCGTGAACCAGCTCGACCGGCCGAACGAGGCGATCGTCGAGCTGGTGGAGATCGAGCAGCAGACGCGCCAGGACCGCGAGGAGCGGGCGCTCGGCCAGGCACGTGCCAACAAGGAGCTGATCCGCAACCTGGCGCACGAGATCAAGAACCCGCTCGGCGGCATCCGCGGCGCGGCGCAGCTGCTCGAGATGGAGGTCGAGTCGCGCGCGCTGACCGAGTACACGCAGGTCATCATCCAGGAGGCTGACCGACTGCAGGCGCTGGTCGACCGGCTGCTCGCGCCGCACCGCAAGCCGCACGTGGTGAGCGACGTCAACATCCACGAGGTCTGCGAGCGGGTGCGCTCGCTGATCATTGCCGAGTTCCCGCGCGGCCTGGCGGTGCAGCGCGACTACGACATCTCGATCCCCGATTTCCGCGGTGACCGCGAGCAGCTGATCCAGGCGGTGCTCAACATCGCGCACAACGCGGCGCAGGCGCTTTCAGAGCGCATCCAGCAGGGCGACGCCTGCATCACGCTGCGCACGCGCATCGCGCGCCAGGTCACGCTGGGCAAGCAGCGCTATCGATTGGCACTGGACTTGCATATCGAGGACAACGGCCCGGGAATACCGGAGTCGATCCGGGATCGCATTTTTTACCCGCTGGTATCGGGGCGCGATGGCGGGTCGGGCTTGGGACTCACGCTGGCGCAGACGTTCGTGCAGCAACACCAGGGCATGATCGAATGCGAGAGCAAACCGGGCCAGACCCTTTTCAAGATCGTGATCCCGTTGCCCTGAGCCAGAAGCCCGGGGCGGGCGGGACCGGAACCACAGGCAGGGCATGAAACCCATCTGGATCGTTGACGACGACCAATCCATCCGCTTCGTGCTGGAGAAGGCACT
>NZ_JBFUCB010000257.1:0-7898 GCF_056405435.1 Rhizobacter sp. P1_G5
CTGCAATTGCGCGGCGAGATCGTCGTCCAGGGGCGCGTGCTGTTCTTCCTCGGCTCGCCGTGGGTCACGCAGATGACCGACATCGCGCGGATCGGCCTGTCGCTCAGCGACTTCGCGGTGCACGATCCGGCGGCCGACCTGCTGCTGCTGCTGCAGACGAAGAACAAGGCGCTGGCCGATGCGCAGGAGCTGTCGCGGCGGCTGAAGGCGCAGAAGGACGACCTGAAGCTCGCGATGCTGGCGACCGAGGTGGCCGAGCAGGCCAACCGGACCAAGAGCGAGTTCCTGGCGATGATGAGCCACGAGATCAGGACGCCGCTGAACGGCGTGCTGGGCATGCTCGATCACCTGCTGGCCGGCGAGCTGTCGGCGCCCCAGCACGGCTGCGCCGCCATGGCCGCGAAGAGCGGGAAATCGCTGCTGGGCATCCTCGACGACATCCTCGACTTCTCGAAGGTCGAGGCCGGCAAGCTCGAGCTCGAGAGCATCGACTTCAAGCTGCGGCGCACGGTCGGCGATGCCGTCGAGCTGCTGGCCTTCCAGGCCGGCGAGAAATCGCTCGAGGTGGACATCGACATCGCGCCCGGCGTGCCCGACGACCTGCTGGGCGATCCGGCCCGCATCCGGCAGGTGCTGGTCAACTACCTCGGCAATGCCATCAAGTTCTCGGGCGCGGGGCGGATCACGGTGCGCGCCCGGCTGATCGGCGAAACCGGCACGCAGGCGACGATCCGGTTCGAGGTCGAGGACCGCGGCATCGGCATCGACCCTGCCAAGCAGGCCGGCCTGTTCGAGCCGTTCACGCAGGTCGACGCCTCCACCACGCGCAAGTACCGGGGCACCGGCCTGGGCCTGGCGATCAGCAAGAAGCTGACCGCGCTGATGGGCGGCGAGGTCGGCGTGCGCAGTGAGGTCGGCCGCGGCAGCACCTTCTGGTTCAGCGTGTGCCTGCCGAAGGGCGAGCAGCCCGCGCAGGCGCAGGCGCAGCCGGAGAGCGCGCCGGTCGGTTTCCACGGGCGCGTGCTCGTCTGCGAGGACGAGCCCGTCAACCAGCTGGTCGCGCAGTTGCACCTCACCGCGCTCGGCTGCACCGTCGACGTGGTCGACAACGGCGCCGCGGCCGTCGAGGCGGCCGCGCGCACCCCCTATGACCTGGTGATGCTGGACATGTGCCTGCCGGACATGGACGGGCTCGACATCTGCCGCGCCATCCGCGCCCAGGCCGGCGGCCGCACGCGCGTGCCGATCGTCATCTGGACCGCCAGCATGCTGGGGGCCGACCACGCGCGTGCCGCCGAGGCCGGTGCCGACGCGATGCTCGGCAAGCCCTTCGAGCCGCTCGCCCTCAGGCAGACGCTGTTCAGGTTCCTGGCCGTGCGCGATGCGCATCAGGCTCCCGCCACCGCAACCGAGGACTTTTGACGATGACGATGCCCCTGCCCACCGAGGCCCGCGCGTTGTACGACCAGACCGCGGCCAACTGGTCCCGACGCCAGCCCAGCTCCCTCTCCGACTACACCGCCCGGCCGCAGGTGATGGCGCTGTGCGAGCCGCTGGCCGGCAAGGACGTGCTCGACCTCGGCTGCGGCGAGGGCTATTGCAGCCGCATGCTGAGCGGGTACGGCGCCCGCGTGCTGGGGCTCGATGTCTCGGAACGCATGATCGCGCTGGCGCGCGAGGCCGAGCGCGCCGAGCCGCTGGGCATCCGCTACGACACCGCCGACGCGGTCGCGGTGGCGCTGGACGAGGCCAGCTTCGACCTGGTGGTCGCGGTGTTCCTCTTCAACTACCTCGACGTGGCGCAGATGCAGCGCACGATGGCCAACGTGCACCGCATGCTGCGCCCGGGCGGCCACTTCGTGTTCGCGGTGCCGCACCCGGCGTTCGCGTTCATGCGCCGCGATCCGGCGCCGCCGTTCCATTTCGACATCGGCAGCGCCGGCTACTTCGGCGGCCGCAACAGCCGGTTCGGCGGGCGCATCTGGAAACGCGACGGCACGGCGCTCGATGTGCAGCTGGTGCACAAGACGCTGGGGGACTACTTCGACGGCCTGCGGCTGGCGGGCTTCTCCGCGATGCCGGGCGTGACCGAGCTGACGGTCACGCGCGAGATGGTCGCGCTGGACGAGGCCTTCTTCGGCCCGCTGTTCGATCTTCCGCTGCACCTGGCCGTCAAGGTCGCCCGTTCCTGAGTTGTTTTTCTTCCGAGGACAACCCCATGAAATCACTGCAATCCGAACTCGTCACGCTCTGCGCCGATGCCCCGGCGCGCTTCCGGCAGGTGGCACAGGGGCACCCGTTGTGGCGTCATGCGTTCGTCGAGCGCTGCCGCACCGGAGCGCTGACGCTGGCCCAGGTGCGGGTGCTGGGCGCGCAGATGTACAAGTTCTGCCACCAGTTCCCGCGCTTCCTCGCGCTCGCGCTGGCCGCCTGCCCGCAGGAGGACGCGCGCATCGTGATCGCCGAGAACCTGTGGGAGGAACTGGGCGAGGGCGATCCGCAATGCGCGCATGCCGCGCTGTTCCGGCAGTTCACGCGGGCGCTCGGGCTCGACGATGCCCAGCTGGCGGCGGTGCCGGCGCAGCCCGAGACCGCGGCGCTGGTCGACACCTACGTCGGCCTGAGCGAGCGCTACGGCGTGCTCGGCATCCTGGGCGCGCTGTGCTATGCCTCGGAGGGCATCGTGGGCGCGCTGTACACGCAGATCCAGCGCGGGCTGCTGCAGGCCGCGCCGTTCGACGCTGCGGCGCTGAAGTTCTTCGAGGTGCACATCCACGTCGACGACGGGCACGCCGACCAGCTCGAATCGGTGCTGCTGCCGATGCTGCGCACGCCGCAGGAGGTGCTGCTCGTCGAAGAGGCGATCCGTGCCGCGCTGGACGCGCGCTGCGCCTTCTTCGACGGCGTGCTGCGCGAGGCCGAGCGCGCCGTCGCGGCCTGAGGGTGGCCGTGCACACGCCGCCGGATTGGCTGCAGGGGCTGTTCGCGGTGCTGCCGACGCCGATGGTGAGCGGCGGCGGGCTGGACCTCGACGGCCTGGACCGCGTCGTCGAGCACTACCTCGACGGCGGTGCCGCCGGGCTGGTGCCGGCCAGCATTGCCGGCGAAGGCGACCTGCTCGACGACGCGGAGCGCCGGGCCGTGATCCAGCGGGTGGTGCGGCGCGCTGCCGGCCGTGCGCCGGTCGCTGTCGGCGTGCTGGACGAGCGCACCGATCGCGCGCTGGCGCAGGCCCGCGTCGCCGCCGGCTGCGGAGCGGGCGCGCTGCTCGTCAAGCCGCCGCGCGGYGATGCGCAGCAGATCCTCGCCCATGTCGGCGCGATCGCGCTGGCGATGCGCATGCCGATCGTGCTGCTCGACCACCCGAAGTTCGGTGGCCTGCTGCCGCCCAGCCTGCTGCAGGTGCTGGTGGATGGCGTGCCGGAGATCGTCGGCATCAAGGTGGAGGACGAGCCCACGGCGGACAAGATGGCGCGGCTGAGAACCCTGCTCGGGCCGCGCCTGCGGCTGTTCGGCGGGCTGGGCGGCGTGCATTGCCTGCACGAACTCGAACACGGTGCCGACGGCTTCTTCACCGGCTACCCGCATCCGCGCGCGTTGGTCGACGTGATGGATTGCTGGCGGCGCGGCGAGCGGGCCGCCGCCGCGGCGGCCAACGCGCGGATGCTGCCGGTCGCGCTGCGTGAGCAGGCCGACCCGGACACGATGATCCTGCAACGCAAGACCCTCCTCCGTGATGCCGGGGTGCTGCGCGAGGCGGTCGTGCGGCCGCGGCCGCCGGCACGCTGGCCGGCATAGCCCGCGCCGGCTGCCGAGACTACTGCACCGTTTCCTTCGCCGCGGCCTTGGCCTTCTTGGCGTGGCTCTTCGCCTTGGCCTTGTGCACCTTGGCCTTGGTCTTGTGCACGGTGCTCGACGGCTCGTCGGTCACGGCGCCCTTGACGTTCTCGGTGCCTTGCTTCGCGGTCTCGGCGGTCGCCTTGGCGCCCTCCTTGACGGCGGTGCCGGCCTGCGCGAACGCGGTGCCGGCCGCGAACAGCAGGGCGAGGATGGATATGAGTTTCTTCATCGATGTCCTCCAGAGTGGGTGCTTATCATCGGCGCCCACACACGCCCGAGGTGTCGGACGCCTCCGCCGCGCGCTGTAGGACCGAAGGCTGGACCTCAGGGCATTCCCTCGGGTCGCCGAGCGGGCCTGTAAGTTGCTTTACAGTCCGCGAAGTTTTCTGAAACCCAGTTTTCATGACCGTGACGCCCCCTTCCGCCGGCTCCCCTCATTGGGCGGGCCGATTCGCCAGCCTGCCGGTGCTGCAGCAGGTGGCCGCCGGCATTCCGGCGATGCCCGCTGCGATGCAGCGCATGGGGCAGGCCGTGCTGGCGCACCCTTTCAGGGCGGCCACGCTCAACATCGATGAATTCGCCGGCGAGGTCGCGGTGTCGATCGCGACCGCCAACCGTTTCGCCCGCGCACTGAACTTCGCCGGCTACCCGCAGTTCCGTGCCGAGCTGGCGCGCGGCTTCGAGGCCATCCTGGCGCCGGTCGAGAGCCTGCGCAGCAACCTGAAGCAGCCCACCGGCACGCAGCAGGCGATGGTGGCTTCGCTGCGCGAGACGGTGGCGAACCTCGAACACACGCTGCAGGCCCTGCAGCACCAGCCCTGCGAGCAGGCCGTCTCGCTGATCGCCGAGGCCGAGCAGGTGCTGACGCTCGGCTGGGGCAGCAGCGCGTATCTCGCCGGCGTGCTGCAGCACGAGCTGGAGCCGCTGTGCTCGCGCGTCGGCAGCCTCGCGCAGGCGGGCGGGCCCTCGCATGCGGCGCGGCAGCTCGTGAAGCGCGGGCCGCGGGACCTGCTGATCTCGCTGGCGTTCCCGCGCTATGTGGAAGACACCATCGCGTTGACGCGCCTCGCGCGCGAGCGCGGCGTCAAGGTGCTGGCGCTGACCGACGAGCCGTCGTCGCCGCTGGTGCCGCTGGCCGACGTGACGCTGTATGCGCACGTCAGCCGCCAGGTGGCGCCCACCTCGAACGCCACCGTGCTGGCATTGCTCGAGGCGCTGGTGGCCGCGCTTGCGCACCGCACCGAGGGCGCGGTGCAGCGCGCCGAAGAAATGGCCCGCGGCGTGCTGCCGTGGCTGCAGGTGGCGCCGGGGAGCGTGCGATGAGTCTGTCGTTGACTTCACCCGTGATCGCGATCCACGGCGGCGCCGGCACCTTGTCGCGTGCGTCGATCTCAGTCGAACAGCAGGCCCGCTACCGCGCCGCGCTCGACGAGATCCTGCGCAGCGCGCAGGCGATGCTCGCCGATGGTGCCGCGGCGATCGACGTCGTCACCGAGGCGGTGCGGCAGCTCGAGGAATGCCCGCTGTTCAACGCCGGCCGCGGTGCGGTCTACACGGCAGACGGCCGCCACGAGCTCGATGCCTGCGTGATGCGCGGCAGCGACCTGGCCGCCGGCGCGGTGGCCGGCGTGCGCACGCTGCGCAACCCGATCCTCGCCGCGCGCGCGGTGATGGAGGCCGGCGGCCCGGTGATGCTGATCGGTCCCGGCGCCGAGCAGTTCGCTGCCGGGCAGGGCTGCGAGACGGTGGCGCCGGAGTGGTTCGACACGCCGGAGCGCTTCGCGCAACTGCAGGCGATGCAGGCCAGCGACCGCATCGCGCTCGACCACGATGGCGCGAGCCAACTGGCCCCCACGGTCCCCGCGCCGCTCGACGAGCGCGACAAGTTCGGCACCGTCGGCGCGGTCGCGCTCGATGCGCACGGCCACCTGGCCGCCGCCACCTCGACCGGCGGCATGACGAACAAGCGCCCCGGCCGCGTCGGCGATTCGCCGCTGATCGGCGCCGGCTGCTATGCGAATGACCGCACGGTGGCGGTGTCGTGCACCGGCGTCGGCGAGGCTTTCATGCGCGGGCTCGCCGCCTACGACGTGTCGGCGCTGGTCGAGTACGTCGGGCTGCCGCTGCGCTTCGCCGCGAAGCGCGTCGTGATGGACAAGCTGCCGCCGCTCGGCGGCCGCGGCGGGCTGATCGCCGTCGATGCGCGCGGCAACGTCGCGCTGCCGTTCAACACCGAGGGCATGTACCGCGGCTGGGCCCGTGTCGGCGAAGCGCCGGTGTCTGCCATCTATGCCGACGAAGCGGGCCCCGAACAATGACAAGCACCCCACCGCGCCGCGTGCTCGACGTGCGCAACCTCAGCGTCAGCTTCGCCGTCGAAGGCGGCCGGCTGCAGGCGGTGCGCGCGCTCGATTTCCACGTCGATGCCGGCGAGACGCTCGCGATCGTCGGCGAGTCCGGCTCGGGCAAGTCGGTGTCGTCGCTCGCGCTGATGCGCCTGGTCGAGCACGGCGGCGGCCGCATCGACAGCGGCGAGATGTGGCTGACGCGCCGCGACGGCGAGCGCGTCGACCTGGCGCAGGCCGATGGGCGCCGCATGCGCGCGCTGCGCGGCGCGGACCTCGCGATGGTCTTCCAGGAGCCGATGACCTCGCTGAACCCGGTCTTCACCGTCGGCCAGCAGGTCGCCGAATCGATCCGCCTGCACCAGGGCCGCTCGCAGCGCGAGGCGATGGCCGAGGCGCTGCGCCTGTTCGACCTGGTGCGCATCCCCGAGGCGCGCGAGGTGCTGGGCCGGCATCCGCACCAGCTGTCGGGCGGCATGCGCCAGCGCGTGATGATCGCGATGGCGCTCGCCTGCCGGCCGACGCTGCTGATCGCCGACGAGCCGACCACCGCGCTCGACGTGACGATCCAGGCGCAGATCCTCGCGCTGATCCAGCAGCTGCAGCACGAGCTGTCGATGGGCGTGATCTTCATCACCCACGACATGGGCGTGGTGGCCGAGATCGCCGACCGCGTGCTGGTGATGCGGCGCGGCGACAGGATCGAATCTGGCGACTGCCGTGCGCTGTTCGCGCAGCCGCAGCAGGCGTATACGAAGGCGCTGCTGGCTGCGGTGCCGCAGCTGGGGGCCATGCAAGGGCAGGACCTGCCGGCACGCTTCGCACTGCCCGGCGATGAAGTGGTGGCCGCCACGCACCAGGTCACGATGCCCGACAGCGTRCGCGCCGACCTGCCGCCGGTGCTGTCGGTGCAGGGCCTCGTCACCCGCTTCCCGCTGCGCAGCGGCATCCTCGGCCGCGTGAAGCGCCAGGTGCATGCCGTCGAGCAGATCAGCTTCGAGCTGAAGGCGGGCGAGACGCTGGCGCTGGTCGGCGAATCGGGCTGCGGCAAATCGACCACCGGCCGCTCGCTCGCGCGGCTCGTCGCGCCGCTGGCCGGCCGCGTCGAGGTGGCGGGGCGCGACATCGCGCCGCTCGAAGGGGCCGCCTTGCAGGCGCTGCGCCGCGACATCCAGTTCGTGTTCCAGGATCCCTACGCGTCGCTCGACCCGCGGCTGACCGTCGGCTACAGCGTGATCGAGCCGCTGCTGATCCACAAGCTGATGACRCAGAAACAGGCCGAGGAGCGCGTGCGCTGGCTGCTCGAGAAGGTGGGCCTGCCGGCCGAGGCGGCGAACCGCTACCCGCACGAGTTCTCCGGAGGGCAGCGCCAGCGCATCGCGATCGCGCGCGCGCTCGCGCTSAACCCSAAGGTGGTGATCGCCGACGAGGCGGTGTCGGCGCTCGATGTCTCGATCCGCGCGCAGATCGTCAACCTGCTGCTCGACCTGCAGCAGGAGTTCGGCATGGCCTACCTGTTCATCTCGCACGACATGGCGGTGGTGGAGCGCATCAGCCACCGCGTCGCGGTGATGTACCTGGGCCAGATCGTCGAGATCGGCCCGCGCCGCGCGGTGTTCGAGAATCCGCAGCATGCCTACACGCGGCGCCTGCTGGCCGCGGTGCCGGTGGCCGACCCGACGCGGCACCGCCAGCGCGAACTGCTGTCCGACG
>NZ_JBFUCB010000258.1:0-7883 GCF_056405435.1 Rhizobacter sp. P1_G5
GGGTTGCGCAGCCCGACCAGCAGCGCACCGCCCGATGTCGCCGCCAGGCCCTCGATGTTGAGCCCGCCCGGTGCTTCCGGAGGCAGCTTCGAGGCATCCTTCAGGTGGTAGCCCTTCAGCTGCGGTGCGTCGAGCAGGTCGTCGAGCAGCCGCGTGTACGGCGTGCCGACCGGGCGCAGCGACGGCGGCGCCGAGCCGGGCACGCGCTCGGTCGCGAACAGCCGGTGCCGCTCGTCGCGCTTCTTGCCGGCGCTGTTGCGGCCGTGCGAGGCGATCCAGTAGATGACGCCGCCGGCCTCGGCCGCGCCTTCGATGTCCGACTCCCGGCCGGCCTGCGTGCCGAGGAAGCTGTCGAGATCGACCCGCCCGACGGCATCCGGCGCGTCGCGGCGGAAGACCTGCAAGCTGTTGTGCTCATCGTCGGCGACCACGAAGTGCCGGGCGTCGAGCGCGACGGCGGCCGACGCGTCGCACAGGCCGCGGTAGCGCTCGGGCGCCTGGGCGCTGGCGCTCGCCACGGCGAACAGCGTCAGCGTGCTGGCGATCCAGCGGCATGGTGTGGTCTTCATCCGGATCATTCTCGCGGCCCTGCTGCCGCGGAGCGAGGCCCCTGAAACCGAGGGGTCAGCGGGTTCCGTCACAGACAGTACACACGTCAGGGTTTACACTGAGAACTAGGTGTTAACCCGCACGACGGGTGCACTGACTGAGAAAAACCGACCACAAGACGGACCGAGATAGAACATGAACTTCATCAATGCCATTTCCAGCGCGATGCGCAACGCGTTTGCCGGCGGAACCCAACCCCGCGGCGGCTACGACGAGGCCTGGCTGGCCGAATCGACCGACATCTACGAACTCGAGCGCCGCATGCGCGCCATTGACAACAGCCGTTGCGGCCGGGGCGACCTGCACACCAGCGCCTTCCTGTCGATGTCGCCGGCCGGCACCGGCCGCTGAGCGGTTTGCACACGCTGCGACAGCGTGTGCACCAGCAAGCCCGACACCACCAGCATCACCCCGGCCAGCTCATGCGCGGCCGGGCGTGAGCCCATCGCGGCGCCGATCAGCAGCACCGACACCGGAACGAAGTTCAGGAACGCGGTGCCGGTCACCACGCCCAGCTGCCTGACGCCGAAGTTGTAGGCCAGCACCCCGAACACCGTCGGCACCAGGCCGATGTAGACCAGGGCCGGCCATGCGTTCCAGGCCGCCGCGGCGCTCGGGACCGGCGCGAGCCCGAACGCCGCGAGCAGCAGCGTCGCGGCGCACAGCAGCGGCCACGAGGCCAGCGCGCTCAGCGCACTGAAGCTGATCACGTCGAGCTCGGGCAGGCGCGCCGCGCCGCGCGTGTAGGCGATCCAGCCGAGCGTGCCGGCGAAGGCCGTCAGGTCGCCGGCCAGCGTCGATGCGTGCGATGTGTCGCCGTGCCGGGTCAGCGCGCCCGACACCATCACCACGCCGAGCAGCGCCAGCAGCGTGCTGCCGATCGCAGCGCGGCCCGGCCGCTGGCCGTCGAGCGCCCAGCGCACCAGCTGGGTCGTGATCGGCATCGTCGCCATGATCACCGCGCCGTGGGACGGCACCGAATGCGCGAGCCCGACCAGCACCATCGCGCTGAACACGCCGTAGCCGACGAAGCCGAGCCCGGCCAGCCGCCAGCCATGCTGCCGCAGCGCCCCCCACGGCAGCGGCCCGCGCAGCCGCAGCACCAGCATGAAGCCGAGCGTCGCGATGCTGTAGCGCAGCAGCGTGAACCACACCGGGTCGACGTGCGGCAGCACCGGCTTGCTGGCGAGGAACAGGCTGCCCCAGGCCGTGGTGGCAAGCAGCAGCCCGGCCATGCCGACGGCGGGAGAACGGGAGAAGGTCATGGCGGGCTCCGGCAGATCGAATGCGATGCCGCCAGTCTCGGCAGCCAGCGCCTGCACGGCCATTCGCCAATTCGGAGCAGGGCCTCAGGAAATGCGAACTGACAGCCGCGCGGCCGCTGGCCACAATCCGCTGCCATGGAGTTGTATCAACTGAAGACCTTCRTCGCGGTCGCGCAGGAAGGCAACCTGACGCGCGCCGCCGAGCGCGTGTTCACGAGCCCGCCGGCGGTCAGCGCGCAGATCAAGGCGCTGGAGGACGAACTCGGCGTGCGCCTGTTCGACCGCACGCCGCGCGGCATGGGCCTGACCGAAGAGGGCCGCCGGCTGCTCGACGACGCCGAACGCACGCTGGCCTCGGCCGGGCGGATGCGGTCGGCCGCGGCGCAGCTGCGCGGCGCGGCCCAGGGCGTGGTGCGCTTCGGCACCGTCAGCGACCCGATCGCGCTGCGCCTGGGCGATGCGCTGCTGCGGCTCGCGCAGCGCAACCCGCAGGTCACGCTGCAATTGCAGCAAGGGCTGTCGTCGGAGATGCTGCTCGCGCTGCAGCGCGGCGAACTCGACTGTGCCTACGTGATGACCGACCACGAAGAGGTGCCTGGCGTGCAGGTGCAGCGGCTTTCGACGGTCGACCTGGTGGTGGCGCTTCCGCCGGCCTTTGCGGCGGCCCATCCGGAGCCGTCGCTGGCCGACCTGATGACGCAGCCGTGGATCGGCACCCCGGACGGCTGCGTGCTGCGCACCCACATCGACGCGTTGTTCGCCGCCGGCGGCCGCGAGTACCAGGCAGGCGCGTCGGCGAGCACCGAGGGCGTGGTGCGCAGCATGGTGGCGAGCGGCATGGGCGTCGGCGTCGTGCGGCTGGACCAGGCCGAGCAGGCCGAACGCCAGGGCGAGCTGCGCATCTGGAAGCACTGGCGGGCGCACACCTGGATCTGCTTCGCGTCGCCGCCGGAGAGCCGGCTGTCGCCGGCCACCGTGGCGGTGCGCGCGGCGGTGCAGGAGGCGTGGGCCTGATCAGGGTGTACGGGGAGGGCGCATCGCGGCGCAAGGATCCTCGCGCGATTGCGGCGCCGTGACGACGACCCGGTCGTACGCCCCCGGCGGCGGCACATCGGTGTCCTCCAGGTAGCCGATGCTGCGGCTGCGCGCCCGCGTGCCGCCGGCCAGCCAGCGCGGCACGCCGACATCGCGCCGCACATGGCCGTTGCCGGCCAGCAGCACCACGCCGCGGTCGGCATGGGCCTCGACCATGCGCGCCATGAACTGGTCGCGCGCAACCTGCGCGCCGGCCATGCGGCGGGCGGTGGCGGCGTCGATCATTCCGCAGTGGCTCGCCTCGATGTCGCCGGCCTGGGCCGACCAGATCGCCTCCGGCACGTCGGCCGAGAAGCCGGTGCCGGCCAGGCCCTGGCTGATCACCTGGCGGCTCTCGGCGCGCGACACGTTGACCGCGACGATCGGCAGGCCGTGGTCGAGCGCCAATTGCACGAAGGGCGTGTAGAAGCGCCAGTTCCAGCCGGAGTCGCTGCCGGCCACCGCGGCGACCAGGGCCGCGGCCGTCGGGGGCGGCGTCGCGCCGAGCAGCCGGTCGATCTCGGCCTGGCGGTCGCGGTCGAACTGCTCCATCAGCAACGCCGGGCGCGCGCCGCCGTCGAGCAGCTGCCTGAACTCGGCGAGCCGCAGCGTGTGCTGCGCGGCGTTGTCGTGCACCTCGCCGAGCAGCACGACGGGCGGCGGGGCAGGCGGGTGGACAAGGGAAGGGGCGCAAGCCGCCAGCAGCACGGCAGCGGCGCAACACAGGCTCGGGTGCAGGCTCAGGTGGATAGGCATGCGCGCGATGATGGCAGGGAAGCGGGGCAGCAGGGAACGGACCGGTGCTACGCTGCGCCCCACAACACCTTGACGGAGACACCCCATGCCCGGACTGCTGCCCCAGGTCGATCCCGACGGCCTGCTCGAGTTCTCGGTGGTCTACACCGACCGTGCGCTGAACCACATGTCGAAGAAGTTCCAGGGCGTGCTGCGCGGCATCACCGACACGCTGAAGCGCACCTACCACGCACCGACCGCGATCGTGATGCCGGGCAGCGGCAGCTTCGGCATGGAGGCGGTGGCCCGGCRGTTCGCGACCGGCCAGCGCGTGCTGGTGATCCGCAACGGCTGGTTCAGCTACCGCTGGACGCAGATCTTCGAGATGGGCTCGATCCCGTCGTCGGCCACGGTGCTGAAGGCGCGGCCCACCGGCTCGGGCTACCAGGCACCGTACGCGCCGGCGCCGATCGACGAGGTGGTGCAGGCGATCCGCCGCGAGTCGCCGGCGCTGGTGTTCGCGGCGCACGTCGAGACCGCCTCCGGGATGATCCTGCCCGACAACTACCTGAAGGCGGTCGCCGATGCGGTGCATGCGGCCGGCGGGCTCTTCGTGCTGGACTGCATCGCGTCGGGCGCGATGTGGGTCGACATGGAGGCGTCCGGCGTCGACATCCTGATCAGCGCGCCGCAGAAGGGCTGGAGCGGCTCGCCCGGCAGCGCCTTCGTGATGCTGAGCGCCGCGGCGCGCGACCGCATGGCGAAGACGCAGAGCACCAGCTTCGCCTGCGACTTGCGCAAGTGGCTGCAGATCGCCGAGACCTACGAGGCCGGCGCGTTCGGCTACCACACGACGATGCCCACCGATGCGCTGACGAAGACCTGGGAGGTCATGCAGGAGACCGAGCGCTTCGGCTTCGAGGCGGCGCGCCATGCGCAGCAGCRGCTCGGCACCAAGGTGCGCACGCTGCTGGCGCAGAAGGGCTTCAAGAGCGTCGCTGCCGCCGGCTTCGAGTCGCCCGGCGTGGTCGTCAGCTTCACCGACGACCCCGAGATCCAGTCAGCCCGCAAGTTCGCCGGGCTCGGGCTGCAGACCGCCGCCGGCGTGCCGCTTCAGTGCGACGAACCGGCGGATTTCCGCAGCTGGCGCATCGGGCTGTTCGGGCTCGACAAACTGGCCCATGTCGACCGCACGGTGCAGCAGCTGGCGAATGCGCTGGAGCGCCTTCGCTGACCAACGCTGATCAGTCGTCCACGGCAGGAGGGCGGCGCGGCATCGGGCGCTCGCGGCGCCAGGCGCGCATCAAGGCCTCGTGCAAGGGCGGGATCACCAGGCGCAGCCGTTCCAGCGCCTGCGGCGGGCTCACCGCGTCACCCAGGTTGCCGAAGCAGAAGCAGCTGCCGACGATGCCGCCGAGGTCGATCCGGCCGTGCAATGCGACCCGGCGCAGGCCCAGTGCTTCGAGCGCGCACTGCTCGCGCGCCGACATCCGCCCGGCATCGCCGGGCAGGGCCAGGATCTGCGGCTCGCCCGAATCGAGCCAGCGCTTCAGCGCCGGCCGATCGGCCAGGTCGAGTTCGCGCGGCATCCGTGCCAGCACTTCGGCCGGGTGGTTCAACGCAATGGCATGAACCAGGCGCAGCCGCGCCGGTGAGATGCGCACGATGGCCGCGATCAGCGAGCCATGCGGCAGCAGTGGCTGCAGCTGCCGGCGCGCCATCGCGGCGAACTGCGCTTCGTCGCTGCAATGCGCGCAGGCATCGCGCAGCTCGATCAGTCGAGCCGTTTCTTCGATCGATTCCTTCTTCATTCCCTTGTCCAGGTACCGTCCGCCGGCGGGATGCGGCGGAAACCCGGCCATTGGCGGCTCCGAATGTGCAGCGAATGCGGAGGCCGCCATAGGGAATGAAGATGGTGACCACAGGATGCCAGATGGCTCAGGCGAGCGATGGCACCACCTTCAGCAGGTCGCCGAGCCCGGCGCGCTCGAGCAACTGGGCGCGCATCCGGTCGGCGACGCCGCTGACGATTGCCGAGCCGTCGTCGCTCGGGTCGATGTGCACGCGGTACGGCCGCTGGCCGTACGGCGCATCGACCGCCGCGACGATGGCCCGCGCGACCTCGGCCACGTCGGCATCGGCCGGCTCCAGCTTCGCGAGGGCTGCGCCCACCTGCTGCGGCAGGCCGGCGTAGTGCGCGTCGTAGGCCTTCGCCACGTCGGTGTCTGCCGGATGCCCGGCGTTCTGGAAGTGGTTCGTGCCCGACGTGAACGCACCCGGCACGACGATCGTCGTCTCGACGCCGAAGCGTGCCAGCTCGCCGGCATAGCTGACCGCGAGCGAATCCATTGCCGCCTTGGCCGCGAAGTACGGGCCGAGGTAGGGCGGCGTGCCGCCCTTGACGCTGGAGCTCGACACCCACACGACCAGCCCGTGCCCTTGCCGTCGCAGCTGCGGCAGCGCGGCGCGGTTCAGGCGCTGCGTGCCCAGCGTGTTGACGTCGAACAGCTCGGCCACCTGCTCGGGCGTGAAGGCCTCGCTCGGGCCGAGCACCATGTGGCCGGCGTTGTGCACCACCACGTCCAGGCGCTGGTGCGTCTCGATGATCTGCGCGACGGTGCGGTCCACCGAGTCCTGCGAGCCGACGTCGAGCTCGATGGCGCGCAGATCGACGCGGTGGTCGGCCGCGTAGGCCGCGGCCTCTTGCGCCGCGTTCGCGTTGCGGGTCGCGATGGCCCGCATGCCGGCATAGACGGTGTGGCCGGCGTCGGCCAGCGCGCGGGCGGTGAGGGCGCCGAAACCGCTCGACGCACCGGTGATGACGATTACTTTGTTCATGAGACTCTCCAGATCAGGTAAGGACGATCAAGTGGGCACCGTGGAACCGGCTTTGCCGGGCCACTGGTGGCGCCCCCTTGAGGGGGAGGCGCGCAGCGCCTCGGGGGTGGGTCAAACAATGCCGCCGTTGGCGCGGAGGGTTTGTCCGTTGACCCAGGCACTGTCCGGGCCGACCAGGAACGACACGACGCCCGCGATGTCCTCCGGCGTGCCCAGCCGCTCCAGCGGTGCGGCCTTCGCGAGCCGCTCGATCAGCTCGGGGCTCTTGCCGTTCAGGAACAGGTCGGTAGCGGTCGGCCCCGGCGCGACGGCGTTGACGGTGATCTGGCGGCCGCGCAGCTCCTTCGCGAGGATGTTGGTGATCGTCTCGATCGCCGCCTTGCTGGCTGCATAGGCCGTGTACCCCGGCGTCGCGAGCCCGACCACGGTGCTCGAGAAGTTGACGATGCGCCCTCCGGCCTGCAGCCGCTTCACGGCCTCGCGCATCGTGTTGAAGCTGCCCTTGACGTTGATGTCGAACAGGCGGTCGAAGGTGGCGTCGTCGGTGTCGACGAGCGCCGGCATGTTCGCCGGCATCACGCCGGCGTTGTTCACCAGCACGTCGACGCGGCCGTAGGCGCGGACCGCCTCGTCGAACAGCGTGCGGGCCGCCGCGGGATCGGACACGTCGGCCTGCACCGCGGTGGCCTGCCCGCCCGCGGTGGCGATCTCGGCGACCACCTTGGCCGCCGCGGCGGCGCTGCCGGCGTAGTTGACGACGACGGCAAAACCGTCGGCTGCGAGGCGGCGGGCCACGGTGGCGCCGATGCCGCGGGATGCGCCGGTGACGATGGCAACTTGCTGGGTCATGGTGAGCTCCTTGGGAGTGGTGTGGCGATGAAGTGAATTCTGGTTGCTCGATGCAAATCAATAAATGAGCAAGAATTGACATCACTGTTCAACCAACACCAACAAACGAGCGCCCCGGATGGACCGTTTCCAGACCATGCAGCTGTTCGTGCGCATCGTCGAACTGGGCAGCTTCACGAAGGGCGCCGAAGACCTCGACCTGCCGCGCGCGACCGCCACCCATGCGATCCAGCAGCTCGAGAAGCGCCTGGGCACGCGGCTGCTGCAGCGCACGACGCGCCAGGTGAAGCCCACGCCCGACGGCGAGGCCTACCACCAGCGCTGCGTGCGGCTGCTGGCCGATCTCGACGAGACGGAATCGGCCTTCGGGCAGTCGGCGGCCAGCCCGAAGGGCAAGCTGCGGGTCGACCTGCAGGAGACGCTGGCCCGCCACTTCCTGCTGCCGCACCTGGGCGAGTTCTGCAGCCGCTATCCGGACATCGAGCTCGAGATCGGCATGGGCGACCGGCTGGT
>NZ_JBFUCB010000259.1:0-7847 GCF_056405435.1 Rhizobacter sp. P1_G5
CCGTCGTCCCGGGCGAGCATGTCGTCCAGCGATTCAGGCTGAAGGTGCCGCTCGATGGCATCTCGGAAGCTTTCCGATTTCTAGGTGCCGACGCACGCGGCGATGACATCCACATCCCAGTGCGCTCGGAGGCTGACATCGAACGCGTTCTGCACGAAGAGCCGGCATCCGAATAAAGTTGGCCTAGAAGCGGTCGGTCACAGGGGGCCCGCTCCTGGCCGGCTACGGCCTGCCTGGATTTGCCATTGGTCATGCCTTTTGCCGTGCTATTTCATTCGATGCTCGGACTTGACCCGGCAGCGCACCGAGGACTTCCTGCGCGCCCTGCCACGCGGATGAGGGACTGATTCCGGGAGCACACGAACGATGATTGAGCATGCGGTGGTGATCGCCGGCGGAGGTCCGACGGGGCTGATGTTGGCAGGTGAATTGGCGCTGGCAGGCGTGGACGTCGCTGTCGTCGAGCGCCGTCCCCATCAAGAACTCTCCGGTGCGCGCGCCCTGGGAATCTCCTCGCGAACCATTGAAGTGCTCGACCAGCGCGGCATCGCGGATCGATTCCTCGCGGCGGGACAAACCGCGCAGGTCACGGGCTTCGCCCTCACCCGCCTGGACATCAGCGATTTCCCGACTCGCCACAACTACGGGCTGGCGCTGCGGCAGAAGCACATCGAGCGCATCCTCGCCACCTGGGTCACCGAGCTCAAGGTGCCCATCCTCTACGGCCGTGAAATCACGGGATTCGTGCAGCACGACGGCGGTGTCGACGTCGCACTCGCCGACGGTCGATCACTGAGGGCGCTGTATCTCGTCGGGTGCGACGGCGGACGCAGCCTCATTCGCAAGACGGCGGGCATTGACTTCCCGGGTTGGGATCCGACCACGAGCAACATCCTCGCGGAAGTGGAAATGACGGAAACGCCTCCGTACGGGGTGCATCGGTCGTCTGCCGGCGTGTATGCCTTCGGGCGGTCGGAGTACGAGATCAAAGGCAGCGAGATCATCTACAAGGATGTGGGCCCGATTGGCGTCATGGTGACCGAGCCGAACCCGAATGCAGGCACCGAGCCGACGCTGCGCGATCTCAAGGAACGGCTCATCGCCGCGTGCGGCACCGACTATGGCGTCCACAGCCCGACCTGGATCTCCAGGTTCACCGACACGACGCGGCAGGCCGCGCAGTATCGCCGTGGACGCGTGCTGCTCGCCGGCGACGCCGCCCATGTTCACTCGCCGATCGGCGGACTGGGGCTCAACACGGGCGTGCAGGATGCGGTGAACCTCGGGTGGAAGCTGGCGCAGGTGATCAAGGGGACGTCACCGGAGAACTTGCTCGACACGTATCACGCCGAGCGTCACCCGGTCGGTGCGCGCGTGCTCAAGACCACGATGGCGCAGGTTGCACTGCATCGCGAGGACGCTCGCACACTGGCTGTCCGCGACATCGTGGGCGACTTCCTCAAGATGGAGGAGCCSCGCAAACGAATCGCTGCGGAGATGTCCGGCCTGGACATTCACTACGACCTCGGCAAGGGCCACCCGCTGCTCGGACGCCGCATGCCCGATCTCGACCTGGTCACCGCGATCGGCCCACTGCGGGTCTTCACCCTGCTGCATGATGCCCGACCGGTGCTGCTCAACGTCGGTGAGCCGGGGAGCTTTGACATCGCTGCGTGGGCAGATCGGGTTCGGCTCGTCGACGCGAAATACGTCGGTACGTGGGAGCTTCCGGCACTCGGGGTGGTCACGGCTCCCACCGCGGTGTTGATTCGGCCCGACGGCCATGTGGCTTGGGTCGGAGACACTGCTCCATCCGGGCTCGTCGATGCATTGACCACCTGGTTCGGGCCGCCTGCGGCGACGTAGCCCACCCGGCTTGATGGTGTGCTGCGGACGAGGCAAGCGCAGTCTCCTGTCTCGCTTGGGGGCAGATCGACCCGTCAGCCCGGCAGCCTCTGCGCCAGCAATCAAATCGCTCAATGGTGACGCAGAGTCGAGGCCGCGGCTTCACGCCGAGCGTCGGTCTAGCGACTGGCTAGGCATCACTGCCGTGAGCATACGTATGCGCTGGCTCCCGGGCCGCGTTGGCGCGCTTGTCGCCCAGGGCCGCACCCAGTGCGATGCCAATGCCAACGCCAACTGCGAGGCCGATGCCAATACCCAAGGCCAAGTGACCAAGAGCAACGCCGAAACCGGCGCCAGCGGCCAGGCCAACTGCTGTGCCCCACGCTACGCCAACGCCAAGGTGGTGTTCGCGGATCTCGCTCTGCTTTTCATCCACAGTGCTTCTCCTTGATGCCAAACGTTGAAACTGGGCTGCGACCTGAGGTTCGCTGCAGGGCGTCAGCTCAATCGACCTTTTTCAATCCAGTGATCATCCCGCATAGCCTACCCGAATGCTGCCAGCCATGAGCGACAGCACCTGGCCGGCCGTGAACACCCCATGTGCTCACGTCCAGGCGATGAATCGCCGCGGACTCGACTTCCTGGAACACCTGCGCGCCGAGCTGTCGAATGGACGCGTGGTCGCTGGTTCGAGCTCCGCACGGCCAGCCAATCCGATCAAGGACGTGGCACAGTTCACCAGGCGCCTCGATCCAGCTCACGCGCTTGTCCTACGCTAGGCGGTGTCGGGGTCCTATCCGGGGTGGCGTGTCGGCCTTCGATGATCGACGGCATGCCCCTTGCAACGACGGCCAAGGCCTCCGCTCCCCACCCCGACCCCGCCGCCGCGCGGCTCGCGTGGTGGAAGACGCTCGGCCCCGGACTAATCACCGGCGCKGCCGAYGACGACCCKWSCGGYATCGCCACCTACACGCAGGCSGGSGCGCARTTCGGCTACGGCATGGGCTGGAGCGTGCTGTTGACCTTTCCCCTGATGGTGGGCATACAGCTGGCCAGCGCCCGCATCGGTCGCATCACCGGCCGCGGCCTGACCGAGAACTTCGCAAAGCTGTGCCCGTCCTGGCTCGTGATCGGATTGGTCTCGCTGCTGGTCGTGGCGAACGTGATCAACCTCGGCGCCGACCTCAACGCGATGGCCGATGCGGTGGCGCACGTGGCGGGCGGCCCGACCGCGGCGTACGCGGTCGGGTTCGGGCTGCTGTCGCTCGCGCTGCAGGTGTGGCTGCCGTACAGGCGCTACGTCGGCATCCTCAAATGGCTCACGCTGAGCCTGTTCGCCTACGTGGGGGTGGCGTTCGCCGTGCACGTGGACTGGCGCGCCGCGCTGCACGGCGCGCTGCTGCCGCACTTCGTGTGGAGCAGGGACTACGTGACAACCCTCGTCGCGATCCTCGGCACCACCATCAGCCCCTACCTCTTCTTCTGGCAGGCGGCGCAGGAGGTCGAGGAGATCCACCGCGTGGCCGAAGACCAGCCGCTGCTGCGCGCACCAACGCAGCGCGAGGCGCAATTCAGGCGCCTGCGCATCGACACGATCGCCGGCATGGGCTTCTCGAACCTGATCGCGTTCTTCATGATCGTTGCCGCCGCCGCCACCTTGCACCAACAAGGCATCACTCACGTCGAGACGACGACGCAAGCGGCGATGGCGCTCAAGCCGATTGCCGGCAATTTCGCGTTCGTGCTGTTCGCGGCCGGCATCGTCGGCACCGGCATGCTCGCGCTGCCGGTGCTCGCCGGCTCGGCGGCCTACGCGGTGGCCAGCGTCGTACGCGTGCGCAAGGGTCTGGATCAGCCGCTGCACCTCGCCCGCGCCTTCTACGGCATCCTGGCCGCCGCGATGGTGGTCGGGGTGTTCATCAGCGTCGCCGGCTTCGACCCGATGCGCGCGCTGTACTGGTCGGCGGTCGTCAACGCGGTGATCGCGGTGCCGATCATGGTGGGCGTGATGGTCGCGTCGACCCATGCCCGCGTGATCGGTGCCATGCCGCTCGGCCGCCCCTGGCGCGTGCTCGGCTGGGGCGCGACGCTTGCGATGGCTGCCGCCAGCATCGCGATGCTCGCGACATCGTTCGTCTGAAGGTGGGCGGCAGGTGGCAGCGACCAAGCTCGCGATCCACGCTGCGATCGCCGCCAACGTGGCGATCGCGGCTACCAAGTTCGCGGTGGCCGGCATCACCGGCAGTTCGTCCAGGCCACCGGCACGACGCCGTTCTTGGAGGCACTGCACCGCAGCAAGGACCCGACCACCTACACCGTGCTCGCAAAAGACGCCGCCGCGCTGCTCGGCCTGCTGATCGCGGCCGCCGGCATCGCGCTGAGCCACCGCTTCGACTGGCCCGAGCTGGACTTCGCACCCGGCGTCAGCGCGGCCGAGGCGGCCACGGCCACGACCGCGCTGCAGGGCCAGGTGCGCGCCGCGTACCCGGTGATCAAGCGCCTGTTCATCGAAGCCGCGGCGGCGGCCCCTCCTTGAGGTGAACGCGATGAAGATTGCGACCTGCAACATCAACGGCATCAACGGGCGCCTGGCAGCCCTGCTCGCCTGGCTCGAGCGGGAGCAACCGGATGTCGTGTGCCTGCAGGAGCTGAAGGCCGCGCAGGCCACGTTTCCGCGCGCGGCGCTCGAACCGCAAGGAGCCGGTGCTGCTCGCGGGCGACTACAACGTGGTGCCGACAGACGACGCGGCGGACATCTACAACACGCGCTCCTGGCTGAAGGACGCGCTGCTGCAGCCCGAAAGCCGCGACGCCTTCCGCCGGCTGCTCGACCAGGGCTGGACCGACGCCGTGGCGCGACTCCATCCCGGCAAGCCGATGTACACGTTCTGGGACTATTTCCGCCAGACACTCGCGCCAATGCGCGATAGGCAAGACGGAGCCGGCATTGGCCACGCTTTCAGCGTCGATCACCGACGACTCAAGATCGCCGAGGGGCAACCCGCGCTGCGAGAGGGCTGTGATGGCTCCAGTGCATGGCTTGGCATACCGCAGATTGAGGACGGCCGTCATTCCGTCCCTCACACCGACGAACTCGCCGCAGCCTCCGCCAGCAGTTCTTCCTTCCGGCTGGCCATCGCGACACCCAGCACCTGCAGGTCCAGGCCCGAATTGCGCATCTTCGGGAACATCTCGTCTTCCTCCTCCTCGACATGGTGGTCGATGAGTTCGCCGAGCACCTTGACCTTGGCGTCGTACAGGTCGTCGCCAGCCTGCATCGATTCCAGCTGGGCGATCAAGTCCTTGGCGCTGGCATGCTCGACCACGGCTTCGTCGATCARGTCGTCTTCCTTCAGCGCTTCGCGCGCGGCCGGGTAGAAAAGCTCCTCTTCAATGGTGGCGTGCACCGTCAGCATGGTGCAGATCTGCTGCGCAAGGGCTTGCCTGTCGCTTTCCGAGCCCTCGTTCTCCGCCAGCTCGTCGTACTGGTCGAACAAGTCCTTGACGTCTTCGTGATCCTGTTCCAGCAAGGTGATCGCGTCCGTGGATTCGCTGCCGTCGTCTTGTGACTGGGAGGGGTGGATGGCCATGGTTCAACTCCTGAGTGGGTGCAGCCGACATGGCCACACTGCCTGGGTGCTTCGAGCGTAGTCCGCGAAGTCACACACAAGCAGGACCTGGGGGCAAAAGAGGACGGCTCCTACAGCAGTGCCGAGGTCACGCCGACGGATAGCTCCACATCCACRCCGGACAGCTTTCGCCGCGCCTCGCCGCACGGCCTTGCGTGCGCTGGCAGACAGACGGCAGCGCCGCCGGCTGCCATGGTCCGGGCATCGGCGGCGCCAGAGTGACATCGCACGTCGAGCTACGTTTGCGTCAAGGGGTGCAGCCGCAGACACCCCACCGTCCTCCCCTGTTTCCCTTCCTCCGAAAAGGAGTCCCCTCATGAGACTCATGCATGTGCCTTGCCTGGCGTTTCCGCAGGCGCCCCGTCCCATCCTCCTGGCTGGGTTGATGGTCCTCATCGCCGGTGGCTGCGCCACCACGCCGCCACCGACCGAACAGATGGCCAGCGCCAAGGCCGCGGTCGACAGTGCCGCCGTCGACGGCGCGCCGGCCTATGCACCCACCGAGACGCGCCTGGCCACCGACAAGCTGGCCGCCGCGCAGAAGGCCGTGGTCGCGAAGGATTACGTGCTCGCGAAGCAGCTGGCCGAGGAAAGCCAGCTCGACGCGCAGCTCGCGGTGCGCAAGATGCAGACCGCCAAGTCCAGCAAGGCAGCCGACGAAGCCCGCAAGGCCGCGTCCCCCGGAGGTACCCAATGAACACGCTTTCGATCTTCACAGTCACCGCACTGGCCGCAGCGCTGGTGGCCTGCGGCACCGTGCCGCAACCCAACGCCGCCCTCGACAGGGCTCACGCCAGCTATGAAACGCTGCAAGGCGACCCGAAGGCCGTCGAGTACGCCGGGCCGGAGATGACGCAGGCCCGCGAAGCGCTCGCGGCCGGCGATGCGGCCCGCGCGCGCGGCGACACGCTGCGCAGCGTCGACCACTTCGCCTACCTGGCCCAGCAGCGCGTGGCCATCGCGCGCGAGGCCACCAGTGCCAAGACCTGGGACAAGGCCGCCGCCGATGCCAAGGCCGGCAGCGTCGGCGACAAGGCGGCGCGCGAGGTGGCCGCAGCCCGCATGGCAACCCAGGCCAAGGGCGCGGAACTGGCGGTCGCCACGGCCGGCGCGCAGCAGGACAAGGCGCGTGCCGCCGAGCTGGAGCTGCAGCTGAAGGCGCTGGGCTCCAAGCAGATCGACCGCGGCGACGTGATCACGCTGGGCGACGTGCTGTTCGACTCCAACCGCGCCCAGTTGCGCGCCGGCGGTGTGCGCGACATGGGCAAGCTGGTCGAGTTCATGAAGAACCACCCGAAGCGCACCGCGATGATCGAGGGCTTCACCGACAGCCAGGGCACCGAGAGCGGCAACTTCGAGCTGTCGACGCGCCGCGCCGAAACCCTGCGCATGGCCTTGATCGACCAGGGCGTCACCGCCGATCGGCTGCGCACGCGCGGCTACGGCGAGGCCTACCCCGTCGCCAGCAACGACAGTGCCGCGGGCCGGCAGATGAACCGTCGCGTCGAGATCATCCTCTCGGATGAGAACGGCGTGTCCAAGCCACGCTGAAATCGGGAGACCACCATGTCCAAGGAACGCAAGCACGGCAACAAGGAAGTGAAGAAGCCCAAGCAGGCGCAGCAGGCGCAGGCGCCGGTGGCCAAGCCGGGAACGCCGGTGCTGGCGATTCCGGCGATAGCGCCGGCCACGTCGGATCGCCAGCGCAAGCGGTGATCAGGCCGCGTTGATCGCCGGGGCCGGTGCCCGGCCGATCGACAGGCCGTAGATGCGCCGGTCGGCCAGGTAGCAGCTGCAGGCTGCCGCCTCCAGGCCGGCGCGGTCGATCACGCGCAACTCGCCGCGGCGATATTCGATCAGGCCCCCCGCCTGCAGCGCGCCGGCCGCGGCCGTCACGCCGACGCGCCGCACGCCCAGCATGTAGGCCAGGAACTCGTGCGTCATGTGGAAATGATCGGACTGCGCGCGGTCCTGGCTCATCAGCAGCCAGCGCGCCAGGCGCGGGCCGATCAGGTGGAAGCGCAGGCAGGCGGCCGAGCCGGCCAGCTGCGCCATCAGCACATTGACATAGCGGCCCAGGCTGCGCTGCAGCGCAGCGCTGTGCCCCAACTCGCGCCGGAATGGCGCGGCAGCAATGCGCAGCGCCGTGCCTGGCCCTTGCACCACCGCGTGCAGCGGCGCGATCGGCACCCCCAGCGCCACGTGCACGCCGAGCATGCCCTCGCGTCCCACCATGCCGACCTCCAGGCCGGGATGGGCATCCACCCGCGAGATCAGCGACACGAAGCCCTCCATCGGGAAGTACACGTGCCGGGTCGGTTGGCCCGCCTCGCTGAGTACCTCGGCGAGCGTCATCTCGACCGCCTCCCCCGC
>NZ_JBFUCB010000260.1:0-7814 GCF_056405435.1 Rhizobacter sp. P1_G5
ATCACACCGTACAGCTCGCGGACCACGTCCACGCCCACCTTGAAGGCACGCCACTGCTTGCACTGCACGAGAAACTTCTCGCTGGCGGCATCGCGGGATCTCCTTAGCACAAGGTCGACACCACCATCGGCGCCGCCGCCAGTTTCGACAACTTGGTAGCCCTGCAATCGGAAGCCTTCGCCCACCAGCATCTCGAATTCGCGCCAACTCATGCGATCCAGCGCGTCGCTCGCCTCGCTTTGCACGGCAGCATTCACAAGGCCGTTTCGCTCCTTGCGCCGCCAAGCCGACATGCCCGCCCCCGCCATACAGAGAATTGGCAGTACGTATTGGCCGACGGTCGCGATGGTCTTCCACAGGGTGTGGGTGACCATCGCTCCAATTTGCGCCGGTACGGCTGCGGGGGCGACCGTCTGCGATGCGACACCATGAAGCAGCAGGTAGCTGGCTACCGACAACACAATGCCCGCCCACCACGGCAACATCGCAACGAGGTCCATTACGTCCTCGGCTGGGCTCGTGTTTCTGCGTTTTGCCATGTCCGCCTCCCCTCCATTCTTTTCCGGTGTTGTAGCAGGTGCGAGACAGGACGGCGATGCGCCACGCTGTAGCACTGACGCCTCACGTGCGGAGGTACACACCTTGTGTCGATTCCGACGGCTCTGCAGCGGCTGCGGTCGGTCGCCTCGAGCTATCGACAGGCCGCTTGCTGCCTCAATGCGGACGCTGCGGCGTTCTGGAGGTAGCCGGACGATCGGTCAAGCGACGCGGCCCCCGCGGGCGCGCTTCAACGCGCCGCGCTGCCAGTGGAACTGTGTGGTGTTGAACGTCCGCTGTGCGCCTTCGCGAACTGGCGCAATCGACCCAAAGGAGCCGACCGAGACTTCAACCAGCCCGCTCCGAACCGAGCGTTGGCGGAACGACGGAGGCGAGCGGTGGCCTCCGCTCCTTTTCAGCTGCCCGCTTTCTGCTCAAAGGCAATGGAGGGGCCATCACTCGCTTCCATCGCTTGCGGGCCTGTCTTAGCCGCTCCGCAAATCCCTCGGCGTCCAGTCGTTCTCCGGCCCACAGCATGCCTTGCTTGGCATCCTCTGACAGTTCGTCACGCAGTGCTTTTAACAAGGGCCGCAGTGGAAGCGCGCAGTTTGCGGCCGAGATGGAGGTTCGAAACCAGCGAAGCCAGCGCTCGGCGAGCGCTTGTCACCCCGTGAATCTGCGCGGAATCCTCCTCCCGCCAGCCTTTCACTTCCAGCCAGGCATTTCCTCCAACGTGAGGACCATTGGTCCGTTGTACAGCGACGGCAGAGTGGCGCGGTTGCGCTGGTCGTCAATGAAGTCCGGCCAAAGCATCTGATAGACCCACTTCGGTTGCTGGCGCAGGAGATCGACGGTGGTGGCGAACTGATTCTCGCCTATGGCGATCGGCTTGCCGTCAGCGACACGCAGCATCGTGGAGTAGCTGTTGGTGACATAGCCCAGTTCATAGATGTCCAGCGACGCGATGTCGAAGTAGTCTGATCCAGGGTTGTATTGATCGATGTCGGTGGTGAACAGTGGGTTCTTGATGTCTTGCACATTCCAAACCCAGATGATGTTGTCCAGAGCCTTCGACTTTGCCAAGTAGTCATGCGTCATGCGATAGAGCGCCGCACTGCCGAATGTCCCCTTGTGACAGGACCACCAGAACTTGCACATGTTCATCTCGTGGAAGGGGCGGAAGAGCACCACCACACCAGCATCCTTCAACTGCTGGAAGTAGCCGGCCAATGTGTCGAGCCGACCTAGCCACGCGTTGTTCAAACTGGTTCCAGGCGTCAAGAGTTCCTTGAACTGGTCGTCGGTGAAATGCACCGGGTGCTTGTCGCCGATGTCGTCCCACGTGCAGTACTCGTTCTGCGTCGGCGCGCAAGCGTGATACATCAACCCAACGAGGGCGCCCTTGGCGAACTGTCGCTTCGCCTCGGCCACCATGTTGCCGCGGTTCCCAACCGCGCCTCCGAATCCGAAATCGGCGCCCCAGAACGATCCAACCTTGCCGGTGATCGCATTGATTCGGTTCGTATCGCTGGTGGGCGAGCCAGTATTCTTGTTCTCTACTCCCACCAGCGTCTGTTGCCCAGATATGTCCCGCAGGAAGTCAAGCATGCGCTGCTTCTTGGCGGCTGTCGACGAAGGCGGCGTTCCGTTCGCCTTTGAGAATCTGTACGATGACATCGCATCATTGAACCCCAGCGGCACCAAGTTGGCCGTGTCAGCCAAGAGCGACAGCACGCGTCCTGACCCTCCGACATCGGTGAACAGGTCAACTTGGTAGCCCACAGGTACCTTTACCGACGACGCCAGGCGCATCCAGCCGGCGGGCGCATCGGCTGCTCCTTCACCGGTGCAATAACTTCTGCCCGCGTAGTTGATGTCTTCGTAGAAGCACGCTTGCGACGTAGAGCCACCAACGCGGCTGAACGTGAATATCTGGTTGGTCGAGCCGGCACAGCTCCATTGCTGCACATTGGTGCGATCCGCGGTGCTGCGGTCGGCCACATCGATGCACTTGCCGCTCTTCTGGTTCTTGATCGTGAACTGATCGGAACCGGTGGCCGGTTGAATCGCGAAGCGTTGCTGGCCGGAGCCGTTGTCGCTCCACTGTTGCACGTTGGCGCCGTCGTTGGTGAAGCCGCCGACGATGTCGATGGCCTTGCCACTGTTCACGTTGAGCAGCTTGTAGAACCCTCCGCCGAGGCTTGTCACGTCAAACTGTTGCGCCGTGGTTCCGTTGCAGGTGTATTGCTGAATGTTTATGCCGTCTCCCAGTCCGGCAGCATCAACGTCGACACATTTGCCGCTGTGGGCGGCTTTGATTGTGTAGCGACCAGCCTCCAGATCTGCCGCCACGGCAGGTGTGACGCCATAGAGCGTGGTGACGACGACCACTGCCAACGTGTGCATTGAAAGTCTCATGGATCCTCTCCATTGGTGAATAGAGACACGGTAGCGCTAAAGTGGAAACGCATCCATTGCACACCGCGCGGCCATCGTTGCAACGACAGGAACGCTCGAGGGTTTTCTCTCACTGATTTCACGTGTTCTGTTTCAGTCGCCACAGGTGGACGCAATTTCGTGGAGACGCGGCGCACACTCATTGAGATCCCAACAGCAGGCGGCAGGTGGATGCGAGCGTCAGCAGGTTTGGGTCGCGCTCGCGCGCACGCAGGTAGCTCAAGCCGATCTGTTGGCGCACGGCGAAGCGCGGGTGCAGGGGAATCAGTCGGACAGAGGCGTTGAGAACATCGCGGACGCGACCGGGCAGCAATGTGCACCCGACGCCACCGCTGACGAAGTTGATCAGCGTGAAGATGTCGCCAACCTGCAGTGCGACCTGGGGGGTGTAGCCGGCCTTCGCAAAGGTAGCCGCGAAATCATTGCGTGTGGCGAATCCCTCGGTGAGGCTTACGAAGCGCTCACTATCGCAAGCACCTAAGTCGATTGAATCCATCTGCGCATACTTCGAGTCTGCAGGCGCTGCGAAGAACACTTGGTCTTCGAACAGCGGGATCGATTCGATATCCTGAGCGCTGTCCGGCAACACCATTAACGCGGCATCTACAGTGAAGTCACGCAGCTTGGTCAAGAGTTCGACGTTCGATCCCATTGAGACGTCGGTCTGCAAGGACGGCCTGCGCAGTTTGAGGGCGGTGACAAGCCCTGGAATAGTTCTGACGCCGAGCGAGTACAGCGAGCCAATGCAGACGCTGTCGGCCAGGTAGCCACCTGCAGCGCGTGTGGCCTTGACTCCTTCGCGCATGACCTTGAGCGCTTCGTGCGCGGTTCCCGCCAGCACGGAAGCAGCCGACGTTGGCATCAGGTTCCTGCCCTCCGCGCGGAACAGTGGACAGCGCAGCCCGTCCTCAAGCGAGTGCAGCGCGCGGTGGACGCTGACTGGGTTGATGCCCAGCGCCTGGGCAGCTCGTGTCAGTGTGCCGGCATCCATGTAGGCCAGCAGAATCTCCAGTCTTCGAAAGGTGATCTCCTCGGGGAGAGCATCGCGCATGCGGGTTCCTTTGACGCGGCTTTCTTGAGTACCTGTCGACGACGTCAAGTTGCCGTCATCACGGCGCCATCGATATTGGCATCGACGTGCTTCCCTCAGCAGCCATCGCCGAGAGTGGACGCCGCTCTAGCCTTGCTTGATGAGCTTCTGGAGGATCAACGGTCCACCCATGCCGATCAGGTTGCCGCCTTCGTCGAGCTTGCCGAGCAGGATGGGAGCGAAGCCCAGAGCGGCGACCAGCTTTGAGATGGCAGTCTGCGCGTCATCGTCGTTGCTCGATACGAACATGACCCGGCGCCCCCCGCCATCAGCAGGATCCTTGGCCAGGAGCTTGGCCGGCAGCTGATTGAGCGTCTTGACCACTTTCGCCCCGGAGAATGCAGTTGCCACGAGTTCGGTGGAAGGGCGCCCCTTCAGTTCCTCCGGCGAGATGCCGTAGGTGTTCATGGCGTCGACGACAACCTTGCCGGACCAACTCGGCAGACCTCCTGCGACGGTTGTATGGGCGCGGAAGGGAATCGCAAGGATGACTACCTCGGCCTTGAGCGCGTCCGGCAGAGTCATGGGAATTACGGCGTTGCCGATCTCCTTTGCCATTGAGGCGATGGAGCTTGGCCCGCGGGTGTTGGCCAGGCCTACGGCGATGCCACTGCGGGCGAAATGTTTGGCCAAGGCAGAGCCGACGTTGCCAGAGCCGATGATCGAGTAGTTCACGAGTTTTCCTTCGGTATGGTGGAGCGGGTCTGGTGAGTCCGCTTTTGTCTATGCGGTGATGGCCGCAACTTCCTCGAGCGCTTTGGCAACAGCGGCTTCTCTCGCCTCGGGACCGAACGCGGTGCCTTCGGCTCGCACAATGGTCACGTCTGTCACGCCGAGGAAGGCCAGGAGGCCCTTGAGGTAGCTCTCTTGGTGCTCGAACCCAGCTGCTGGGCTACCTGCGGAATACACGCCACCGCGCGCGGATGCGATGAAGACCTTCTTGCCTTTCAGCAAGCCCTCAGGTCCGGTCGCGGTATAGCGAAATGTCTCGCCGGCAATCGCAATGCGATCGATCCATGCCTTGAGCGGCGTTGGGATCGTCAGGTTGTACATCGGCGCACCAATGACAAGAACATCAGCGGCGATCAGTTCATCCAGGTAGGCGTTCCCTTTCACCAAGTCCGCATTGATGGTCATGTCGTCGCTGGCGACACCCTGACGGGCCGCCACGTGAATTCCTGTCAGGTGCAGCGCAGGGTCGGATCCCAAGTCTCGGTAGGTGACACGAATATCGGGATGCAACGCGCGCTGGCGCGCGACGAGCTCCAATGTCAGGCGGCGACTGACGGATGCGGCGCCGAGGGCGCTGGAATCAAGGTGAAGCAGACGCATGGTGAATTCCGGTGGGGTGTAGCTTGATAAACGAATGGTGCGGCCAGCCCTCGTATCTGAGAAGACGGTATATTGAGATGCGATACATCTCCCTCGGAGATGGGAGGGGCCATGCTCGACGGTGTCTCACTCGACCAGCTCAGAAGCTTCATAGCCGCCGTTGACGAAGGAAGCTTCTCCGCCGCGGCGCGCAGGCTCAACCGCGTTCAATCCGCGGTAAGCGGATGGATTGGTGACCTGGAGGGGCAACTGGGCGTCACCTTGTTTGACCGTTCTGGACGGTTCCCGAAGCTCACGACTGAGGGAGTGCTGCTCCTCGCAGACGCGCGAAGTGTCGTGTCCGGTGTGGACACCCTCAAGGCTCGCGCCAAGCTGATGGTTTCGGGGCTCGAAGCTGAGCTCTCGGTGGTGGTCGACGTGTTCTTTCCCACTGCCGTCATCAGCGCGGCCGCCAAGGCGTTCTCACGCCAGTTTCCGTTGACCCCGCTTCGGCTCTTCGTTGAAGGATTGGGCGCTGGCTATCAGTCAGTTCTGGGTGGCCGTTGCAGCCTCGGGATTCTGGCCTCGCTGCCTGTCGCGTTTCCATCTCTCGTCAGCGAGCGGCTTGGCGAAATTCCTCTGGTCTCGGTTGCTGCCGCAAACCATCCGCTCGCGAGCATCGGACGTCGCATTGCCAAGCATGAGCTGTCGAGCCACGTACAACTCGTTCTGACAGATCGGTCTGACTTGATGGAAGGACGGGACTACGGTGTCGTATCCGCGTCCACATGGCGCTTGGCAGACCTCTCGACCAAGCATGCCTTTCTCAAAGACTGCGTTGGGTGGGGAAACATGCCACTGCACACAGTCGAGAAGGACATCGCCGACGGGACATTGGTGCTGCTGGACACAGAAGAAGTGCCGCCTACCGGTTTCATGCTGGGCGTATCCGCCTATCACCCGGCGTCAAAGCCGCCAGGTCCTGCGGGCAGATGGCTTGTCGAGCATCTGAATGGCTTCTCAAAGTCCATCCTGAGCATCGTCGACTGATCGCGCACGACACAGGCGAGCAGTTCCAGGGAGGTAGAGGCTACTCCTATGGCAGGACCCACTGGACGCGTGGGTTCCGGAGAGGCTACGGAGAAAATCTAGTCTGGGAACGATARGTGGCAGGGAGTGTATGTTCCCCGCCTCGCTCGCGAGCAGCCGGTCGGAAGCCGTGCCGTCTCCTCTGGGCGGCCGGTTGCAAGCCGATGGACGAATAGGCGCAGTCGGCCAGGAGCAGCCAGTCACGAACGGCGGGTTTCGGGTGGCTAACCTGCTCAGCTTGCGGATCCCTGTGCTCTTCAGCGGAACCGCGGAAGGTGCTGGCGCACTCCTAAGGGCGCTGCGGTGTGAATGCCGCATCCAGTTCGCCGACCTTCTCGACGACGAGATCGATGAATGCGGACACAGCCAGCGGCAGATGCCGTCGGCTGGGATACRGCACATTGAGGCCGTGGCCGGGACGCTGATATTCGGGTAGCACGGGAACAAGGCGTCCGGCCTGCAAGTCCTTCATGAGGATGGCCCTGGGAAGAAGCGTGATCCCCAACCCAGCCAGCGTCGCCTTGCGAAGTGCCTGCGCTGTGTTGCCGCTGAAGCGAGCGGCAACCTGCACGGCTTCACCAGTGCCGTCGGGTCCGGCCAGGTGCCAGGTTATATGACTGCCAGAGTGCGCAAAGGTCACGCAATCGTGCTCCATCAGGTCCTGCAGTGTGCTGGGCGCGCCCCTCGCTGCAAGATAGCCAGGGCTGGCCACCAGCCCGTCGTTGCCAGCACTCAGAACCTGCCGCCCGATGTATTCCGAGTCCTCAAGGGGACCGCCACGAAACGCCACGTCGATGCGATCCGCGATCAGGTCTGCCTTCGAATCGCTGAGCACCAACGCAAGGCGAACCTTGGGATAGGTCGCCAGGAACTCGGCGACCCATTCCATTACGAACATGTCGAGGAAGTCGGCGGGCGCAGCAACGCGAACAAGCCCACTCGGCTCCTGCCCTGCGGAGCTCAGCACTTGCCCGGCTTCGACCAGTCCCGCTACCGCATCGGCACAACGTGCGTTGAACTCCTCGCCTGCGCTGGTGAGAGTGAGCTTGCGGGTCGAGCGTTGCAGCAGCCGGACGCCGAGATGCTGCTCGAGCCCTTGGACGCGCCTGCTGACGGTGTTCGCTGGCACGCCGAGGCGCCGCGCCGCGCCCGCAAAGCTGCCGCTGCGCACGACCTGCACGAACAAGGCGATGTCGTTCAGATCAAGCATGGCGACCCATTGATTCAAAAATTGGACGGGTGCGCTCCAACTGCACCGGCTAGTACGTCGATCCTACCGCCCCTATCGTTCAAACGTTGACTGCAGCAGTTCAGACGTCATGTCTTCGGC